>JBEBXE010000079.1:0-11395 GCA_040391705.1 Aerobium aerolatum | reverse complement strand
CAGACAGACGCCGCACCAGTCCGCACGGATATCGACCAGTGCGAAGGGCGCGTGCAGGGCAACCCCGCTCAGGGCCTCCCGATAGGCTTGCAGAGTTGCGACGGTGACGGTCGATGCGGCGGCCGCCGGCTGGGCGGGCCATAACAGGGCCATGGCCGACAGCAGGCCGCCACCCAGGACAGCGCGACGGGTCGGCGTAGTGGCGGTGGGGCCTTGTTTGGTGCCTGAACGCATCGTTTCATCCTTTCGTTTGAAGAAAAATGACCATCCCGCACTGCCTTAAGGCAGCCTTAAGGTGCGGCGGGAATGTGCTGGCTCATGTTTGAGACAAACGGAGTAGTTGGAGTGAGTGGAACAGAAAACGCCAAGGGCATGATGGCCCGCCGCACGTTTCTGGTTGGTGCCAGTGCGTTGAGCCTGTCAGCCTGCGTTTCCAGCAGAGCGCCGCAGCAACCGGTGGTGCCTCCGGCGCCTGTCGTGCAGCCGCGCGTGACGCCGCTGATGTATGCAGCGCTTCCGGACGAGCAGTTTCCGATCCCGGCGGTCGATGTCAGCAAGGTCGACCCAAAATGGTGGCGCACCGATATCGACTATGACGGACCGGAAAAGCCGGGCACCGTCATCGTCGATACGCCGGCCAAATATCTCTACCATGTCAAAGCTGGTGGCCGCGCCACACGGTATGGCGTTGGTGTCGGCCGGGACGGTTTCTCGTGGTCGGGGCGTGCAAAAATTGCCTACAAGCGCAAGTGGCCGCGCTGGAATCCGCCGGATGAAATGGTGGCACGCAACCCGTCGCTTGAGCCGGTCAGCATCGCCAATGGCGGCATGGCCCCCGGCCTGAACAACCCACTGGGCGCGCGGGCGCTTTATATCCATGAAGGCGGGCGCGACACGATCTACCGCATTCACGGTTCGCCCGAGGCGTGGACGATCGGAAAGGCAGTGTCTTCCGGCTGTATCCGCCTGCTCAACCAGGACATCATCCATCTTCACGATGAAGTCCGGGACGGCAGTCCGATCCTGATCATTCCGGACCCGAGCATGGGCCGGATTACGGTCGGCTGACGAGATGACAAGGCTTAAGGGCCGCGTGGCTGCTGGCGGCGGGCAGCAATCAGCGCGGCTCTGGCTGCCTGCGTGACCGGCGCGGCCCGCCGCCGGTCACCATTCTATGGATTCACAAACGGCAGCTGCACTCGGCTACTTGCTGTCGCGCGCCAAGAAGGCCCGGCAGTCGGTGTCATTCCAGCCGACGCGGATCGCGTCCCCACGACGTGGTTTTGCAGAGCCGTCATGGTTGGGGATCTTGACTGAGAATTCCTCGGACCCACCAACGCGCAGGACCAGTCGCGTGGCGTCGCCGAGATAGACGACCTTTTCCACCGGGACAGAAAAGAGGTTGGCAAATTCGCGTTCAGGGTTCACCGACACTTTTTCGGGACGCAGGGACAGGACTGCATGGTCTCCGGCCTTCAGGGCGTCGGCAGCCTTGGCGCGCACCAGCGTGCCGTCGCTCAGCTTGATCGACACCGTGTTTGCCTGGGCCTCGACGACCTCGCCAACCAGCCGGTTGTTCTCGCCGACGAATTCGGCGACGAAGGCATTTTGCGGATTTTCGTAGAGATCGGCCGGGGTGGCCAGTTGCTGGATGCGACCGTCGTTGAAGACGGCGATCCGGTCCGACATCGTCAGCGCTTCGGTCTGGTCGTGGGTCACGTAGACCATCGTGACCTTCAGCTCGTCGTGCAACTGCTTGAGCTCGTACTGCATCTGCTCGCGCAGCTGCTTGTCGAGGGCGCCGAGCGGCTCGTCGAGGAGAACGATCTCCGGGCGGAACACCAGGGCGCGGGCCAAGGCTGCGCGCTGCTGCTGGCCGCCTGACAGTTGCGCTGGCCGGCGTCCCGCGAACGCATCCAGCTTCACCATGGTCAGCGCTTCATCAACACGCTTGTCGATTTCGGCGGGGGCCACACCCCTGATCCGCAACGGATAGGCAACGTTCTGGCCGATGGTCATATGCGGAAACAGCGCATAGTTCTGGAACACGACGCCAATGCCGCGCCGGTGCGGCGGCAACTTGGTGACGTCGTGACCGCCAAGCAGGATGGTGCCTTCGGTTGGCGTTTCAAAGCCAGCCAGCATCATGAGCGTCGTGGTCTTGCCCGAGCCCGAGGGGCCGAGAAGCGTCAAAAACTCGCCTCGAACGATGTCGAGGTTGAGGTCTTTGACGATGAGGTTCTCGCCGTCATAGCTCTTCCGCACGCCGGAAAAGCGGACGATCGGCTGGGCGGGTGCTGTCTCGCGCGGCAGTGAAGCGATGGCGTTCAAGGTCTTACTCCGTCCAGTCCAAAGTTGATGCCGGGAACCGCTCCGCAAGCGAAAGTCCGCTTGGGTGGTAGCTGCTGTAGTGGCCCCACATGCGTTCGCTCGACGTCTTGACCTCGGCGAGCAGGGCTTCCTCGTCATAAGCGGCCAACCGCTTGCCGGAAACGAGCACGCGCCCGTCGACCATGACGGTATCGACCATGTCGGGCGTGGCGAGATTTACCAGAGCGCGGATCGGGTCGGGATTGACGCCGAACGTCAGGCTCTGCGTGTCGACGATGACGATGTCGGCCTTCGCGCCGACCGCAATCCGACCGATGTCATCGCGGCCGAGCGCTTTTGCACCCTCGATGTTGCTGGCGGCAAACACGTCCTGGGCCGGGGCGGCCTCATAGTTGCGTTCAACCGTCTTGCACGCCGTCGACGCCACCCGCATCTCGGCAAACATATCGAGGGGATAGGTGTCCGTGGCGAGCGCGACCGTCACGCCGGCGCGCCGGTAGCGATCGAAGCTTTCGAGCATCACGCCGCGCCGCGAGAAGGCAACCGGGGAATGCGCCATCGCCGTCCCATGCGCGCCGAGGATGCCGATGTCGTCGGCCATCGGGTAGTTCACCAGACTGTGGGAGCCGACATAGACGCAATGCGCCAGCAGGGTGCTTGAATCGAGAACGCCTTCTTCGGCGAGGCATTGTACAGGCGTCTTGCCGGTCGCGGCCATGGTTTCGAAGAATTCGCGATGCTGCTCAAGAAAGTGCATCGTGAACGGGACACCAAGCGAGCGGGCGACCTCCTTTGCACTTCGGCGCAGCTGCGGGGTCGACACGTAAAACTCGTCGATGGCGATGATGCCGCTGAGCCGGCCATCATTGGCGCCGGCATAGCGCTCGATGAAGTCCGCCGCCTTGCGCAGCGATTTCAAACCTTCCTTCTCATCCAGTTCCCGGGTCACGCGGCCGTCGTTTTCGAGCCAATAGCGTCCGCCGGTCACCACCGGGGCCCAGAACAGCCGAATGCCTGCTTCACCGGCAATTTCGACCATTGTTTCGCCATCGTCGGGGCTTCCCGGAGCGAATGCCAGAACTGAGGTGATGCCATGGCGCAAGAGCGCTGCGAAACCGTAACGCAGGGACGCGCGCAGATCCTGCTGCGACGAAATCCCGGGTTCGCCGCTGCGGCGCGCGGGAAGGAAGTGCAGGAAGCTCGAGCGCAGGAACTCGCGCTGGCCGCCGTCGATGAGTGCGCGCTGGGCTTCGTGGGCGCCGACATGCGCATGGGTGCTGATCTGGCCGGGAATGACGAGCTTGCCGCTCGCATTGATCACGGTGTTGGCTGTGCCGTCCCATGTGCGACCGACGTGAACGATGCGATCGTCGCGAACGACGACGATGCCGTCCTCGATCTTGCGATGTGCCGTTCCGTCATGGGCGATGACGGTGCCATTTTTGATGACCGTAGTGGATGACATTTCTGGATACCTCGTCGCGTCGATTTCTACTTGGTGCCGCCGGTCAGGCGCTCGCCGCGCCGCCGCAGGAGCTCCATCGCAACCATCAGCCCCAGCGAGACCAGGAGCAGGACGACCGCTGCGGCCATGATGGTGGGACTGATGCTCTCGCTGACGCCGCTGAAGATCTGACGCGGCAAGGTTCGCTGCTGCGGGCTGGCAACGAACAGCGCCACGACGATCTCGTCAAAAGAGGTGACGAAGGCAAACAATGCGCCGGATGCGATCCCGGGGGCGATGATCGGCAGCGTCACCGTGCGAAACACGTAAGCTGGCGTTCCTCCCAGCGAAGCGCCGGCTCGCGTCATGTTGGGGTCGTAACTCTGCAGCGTCGCGCTGACGGTAATGACGACGAAGGGCAGGGCCAGCAGCGTGTGCGCAAGGATGACGCCGGTGTAGGTGCCGACCAGATTGAGCATTGCGAAGAAATAAAACATCGCAACCGCCACGATGACGACCGGTGCAGCCAGCGGCGTAATCAGCAGGGCCACCACAACCGATTTGAAGCGAAACTTCGAATTGTGCAGCCCCAACGCCGCCAGCGTACCGAGCGCGGTGGCGAGGACGGTCGTCACAACGCCGATGAAGAGGCTGTTCCACAACGCGCCGGTCCATAGCGGGTTGGTGAAGAAATCCTCATACCACTGCAATGACACGCCCGGCATCGGAAACACCAGCAGCTGTCCGGATGTGAACGACAGCGGGATGACAACGAGGATCGGCAGGACGAGGTAGGCAAGCACCAGCGCCGTGAAGACCCAAAGCGCAAACCGTGCCGCGTCGGAAAAAGTCATATCACCGAAGAAGCGGGCCATTATCGTACCTTCAACTTGTCGAAGCCCACGAGCTTGCCGAGCGCCAGATAGATCGCCGCAATGAGCAAGATCAGGAACACGCCGAGCGCGGAGGCCAGGCCCCAGTTGACGGCGGAGTTGGTGAAATAGGCGATGAAGTATCCGATCATCTGATCGCGGGGGCCGCCGACCAGGGCGGGCGTGACATAGAAGCCGACCGACAACACGAACACCAAGGTGCAGCCGGCAGCCACGCCCGGGATGGTCAACGGCAGATAGACCGTCCGGAATACGGTGGCCGGGGTCGCGCCGAGGGAGGATGCGGCGCGCAGATGAACTGGTGAGATGCCCTTCATGACGCTGTAGAGCGGCAGGATCATGTACGGCAGCAACACATGAACCATGGCGATGAAAACGCCGGTGGTGTTGAACATCAGCTTCAGCGGTTCGTCGATGAAGTTGAAATATAACAGCAGCTTGTTGACCACGCCCTCATTTTGCAACAGCACGACCCAGGCGGTGGTGCGCACGAGAAGCGAGGTCCAGAATGGAACCAGCACCAGCATCAGCAGCCAGTTGGCGACGGCCGGCCGCGCCGATGCCATCATTGCGGCAACCGGATAGCCGATCAGCAGGCACAGGACAGTCACGCCGATCGCGGTGTAGAGCGTGCGGGCATAGAGCGACATGAAGATCGCCTGGTCGTCGCTGACGCTCTCGATCGAGCCGTCGAGATCGCGCGTCAGGTCAGTTGCCGTCAGCAGATAGAAATCGGTGAGCCGGCCGGACTGGCGCTTCAGCGTCGCCCAATAGACCGGGTCGAGCCACTTTTCGTCGATCTCGACGAGGGTGGTCTTTGCGGGCGCGACCAGCGTCTCCGGCAGACCGCGAACCGTCTTGGTGATCAGCCCGCGATAGCCCGGAACCGCAAAATTCAGACGCCGCCCCAGGACGGCCGCTGCAGGCGTGTCCTTCAGCGCCAGGAGGTCGCTGGCGAGCGCGGCATAGACCGGTTCATCCGGAAGATCGCCTTGCGTCCAGCTGTCGATTGCCACCACCGTTTGCGGCAGCATGCGGGGGATCTCGGCGTTGTCGATGCTGCGAAACAGAAACAGCAGGATCGGCACGACGAAAAGCAGCGCGACAAACACGACGCTGGGCGCCATCAGCGCCAGCATCGTCGTGAAGTGACGACGCTCCGCCCGACGGACCAGCGATCGGAGATCCGCTTTTGCGGTCAAGGTCTCGCCTACTGTGTTGAGCGAAGCGTCCATGGTGGCCTCAGCGCGCTGTGAAGGTGGAGAAACGCTGGCGAATGGAATCGCCATTGTCGCGCCAGAAGTTGATATAGACTTCACCCGTCTGCATCATGCCGCGGTCGAGGAACTTGGTCGGCTGGTTGGCCCGGTTCTCCTCGGAGAGCAGCGCAAACGAGCTCTCGTTGGCTGGCGGGTAGCCCATCAGTTCGGCGTATTCGGCCTGAGGTTCGGTTTCGAGCGCATATTTGATGAGCTCGATCGCTTCCTTCTCGCGCGGCGAACCCTGCATCACCGCCATATAGATGACGGCCGAGGTGTATCCGGCTTCCCACACGATCTTGAGCTTGCGGCTGTTGGAGCGGTTCGCGACGTTGACGCGGCCCTGCCACCCGTAGCCCATGCTCACTTCATTGGTGAGGAGCAACTGCATCGACTCATCACCGCTTTTCCACCAGACGATGTGCGGCTTGAGTTCTTCCAGCCGTGCGAATGCCCGGTCGACGCCACCTGGAGCGGCAAGGACACCCGGCACATCGCGCGGTGCGACGCCGTCGGAAATCAGGGCGATCTCAAGGACCTGGTCAGGCTGGAACGGGAAGCCGCGCTTGCCCGGCCACTTCTCGACGTTCCAGAAATCCTGCCACGACTTTGGCGCGTCAGCTTCCGAAAGGCGCTCGGTGTCGTAGACCAGTCCGCCCGGCGACACGAGATAGGGGGCACCGCACTTGCCGAAACCGCCGACAGCTTCGAACAGGGAGGCGTCGATGTGCGACGCCCAGTCAATCGGAGCCAGCAGGCCTTCGTCGCAGCCAACAGCTTCGTTCAGCGAGTGAACGCTTGCCACGTCCCAGATCAGGTTGCCCGTCTCGATCTGGGCGCGGATCTTGGCCAATTCCTGATTATAGGCGTCGGTGACGATCTCGATGCCGGTCTTGGCGGTGAACGGCACGAACACCGACGTGCGCTGCGCGTCGCCGGGCGCGCCGCCCTGATTGACGACAGTCAGCGTTTCGGCGCTGATTGCCTGGCCTGCCATCAACGTGGCTGACAACAGCGTCAGACCGGCAACGCCGGCTGAGCGCAGGTTTCGGATAAACATGGATTTCCTCCCATTGAGATTGGTCGTTGCGCGTCTCGGCGATGGCTTTATTGCGACGTGAAGGTCAGGAAGCGCTGAAGCAGCGCGTCGCCATTGTCCATCCAGAAATCGATGTAGACCTTGCCGCTCTGGAACGACGCCTTGTCGAGATGGTCACGCGGCAACGTCGCGAGTTCTTCGGCGTTGAGCAGATCGAAGGCCTGTGCGTTGGCCGGCGCATAGTCGATCCGGCGCGAATATTCAGCCTGCGCTGCTGGCGAGGACGAGAAGCGGATCAGATCCGTTGAAAGCTCCTGTCGCGGCGAGTCCTTCATGACGGCAAAATACTGACTGCCCGAAACGTGGCCGGCGTTGAAAACGATCTTCAGATTCCGTGAGTTCGACCTGTTGGCCGTTGCGACACGGCCGTTCCAGGCAAACGTCATGGCGACTTCGCCGGACAGGATATCCTGCATCGACTCATCGCCGCTCTTCCACCACTTGATATGAGGCTTCAGTTCCTCGAGCTTGCGGAAAGCGCGTTCGACGCCACCCTCGGCAGCCAGCACGTTCATCACCTCGGCAGGCGCGACGCCATCGGCCATCAGCGCGACTTCCAGGGTCTGTTCGGCCCTGTAGAGCATGCCGCGCTTGCCCGGCCACTTTTCGACGTTCCAGAAATCGGCCCAGGTCTTGGGCGCTTCCTCGTCGGAGATGACGGCACCGTCATAGACAAGTCCGCCGGAGACCAGATTGTTGGGAACCCCGCATTCACCGAAGCCGCCGGCACCCGCGAAATCCTTGGGGTCCAGATAGACGGACCAGTCGATCTTCTCGATCAAGCCTTCTTCGCAGGCTGTCGCCTCGTTGATGGCGGTGAGGCTGACCACGTCCCACAACAGATTGCCGGTCTCGACCTGGGAGCGAAGCTTGGCCAATTCCTGGCTGAACGTGTCTTCGACCACCGTGTTACCGGTGTCTTTGGCGAAGGGCACGAAGAAGGCCTCGTGCTGCGCGGTTCCAACGGTGCCGCCATTGTGGACAACGGTCAGCGTTTCAGCGCAGAGGCCTGAACTGGTGGCCAGCACGGCAACCAGGGTCGACAGAATCATGGATTTTGCGCGCATAAATTCCCCTCCTGATGACATATGGATGGCAAGCGCAGGCCCGAACCTTTCAGTGGTTCGCAAGCGCGTCTCACCCCCCGAAGCCGCATACCTTAATGTCCTCATGCGGTATCCAGCCCAATCTTGATTTGACCGTGATTGATGTCAAATTGTTTTTTTATGCTTATCTAACATATTGACTTTGAACAATTATCGTTGCGATACTAGATCACGCAATTCACAATTGGTTGTAAATTTGCACGGGAGGTGTTGCTGGTGGACGATCTGGTCTCGGCAATTTCGAAGCTGATCGAGGATGCGCAGCTGGCGCCGCAAGACAAGGTTCCAACCGAACGGGAGCTTGCAGCGAAGCTGGGCGCGAGCCGCTGGCAAGTTCGCCAGGCACTCGACACGCTCGTGGCCAACGGCAAGATTTGGCGGCACGTCGGCAAGGGTACATTTGTCGGAACGCGTCCACCTGTGCAGGCCGAAGCACTCAAGCTATTGGTTGACCACAGCAATCCCATCGAAATCGTCGAGTCGCGGCAAGCCATCGAGCCAAGTTTGGCCGCGTTGGCCGCGCTGCGGGCGACGTCCGCGCAGATTGCCGAACTCCAGACGATCTGCCGAAAATGCGCTGGCGCGCGCAACATCGAGATCTACGAAACCTGGGACGAAAAGCTGCACACGACCATCGCTCTGGCAGCCGGGAACAGCCTCCTGCTGGCCCTGTTTGAAACCGTGAATGCCCTGCGCAAGGAGGTCGTCTGGGCGACCATGCGCAAGTCCGTGCTCAAGCCGGAGCGGCGGGCATTGTTCACGGCGCAACACGTTCGCATCGTCGAAGCCATTGCCGCCCGCGATGCCACGGGTGCCGCCAATGCCATGCGCGAACACATCGGCACGATGGCGGAAGTCTACGAAAACATCATGCGCGCCAAGAATTTTGGCGTCAGCGCATTCAGAACCTGAGACTGGCTGGAGGGCCAAAATGACAACGCAACAACAGACATCCGCCGACATGCTGGTGCGCGGCAAGATCGTCACCATGGACGCGGAGCGCCGGATTATCGATGACGGTGCGCTGGTTGTCGACAAGGGTGCCATCATCGCCGTGGGGCCTTATGCCGATCTTGCGCGGACATACCGCTGCGAAGCGGTCGTCGGCGATGGTCGTGCGGTGATCACACCAGGTTTCATCGATGCGCACACCCACTGCACGCAGTGTTTCGTGCGCGGCCTGACCTCCGGCGAACTGCCGATGATCCCGCGCATCTACAACCCGGCCCAGCGCATTTTGACGCCCGAAGAGGCTGCAGCGACCGTGCGACTGCTCACCGCGCAATTGCTGCGCTCCGGCGTCACGACATTGTGCGAGGGCACCCTCAATCCGGCGCATGAGGACGCCATTGTCAGTACGCTTCAGGAAATCGGCATCCGTTGCGTCATGGCGCGCGGCCGCCCGGACCAGGACTTCCACCACGCTTCGCTCTATAGCCAGGTTCGTGACCGTTCGTGGGCAAAGGCACGCGAGGGCGAGGCCGAGGCCGACCTGATCCACACCGAGGCCTTTCTCAACCGGTTCCCGCCTCGGGGCGGGGGACTGATACACGGCGCGGTCAACGCATCCGCATTGCTTGGATTTTCGCCACGCTACTTCACCGACGGCGCGGCACTTGCACGGCGTTTCGACACCACGCTTCAGGTTCACATCAGCCGTGACCGCGAGGAAGTCGAATTCTGCCTCGACGTCTGGAAACGTCGGCCGATCGAGCGGCTGCTTGATCTCGGCGTCGTCGACGAACGCCTGGTTGCGGTCCACGCCGTGCTCGCCAGCGAACGCGAGATCCAGATTCTCGCCGACGGTAAAGCGGGATTGGCCCATTCGCCGATCGAATGCGTCGCCAACATGAACGCGATCCCGAACCTGCCGCGGTTCCGCGCTGCTGGAATTCGTGCCGCGCTCGGCTGCGACAACCAGGCAAACGACATGTTCGCCACCATGCGCGCGGCATGGCTGATCCATGGCGCCAAATGGGGCATGGCCAGCTATGACCCTGAATTCCTGATGGCGGGGGAGATCCTCGAAATGGCGACGATTGAATCTGCCGACGTGCTGCGTATCGACCATGTGACCGGTTCGCTGGAGGTCGGAAAAGCTGCCGACTTTGTCGTGCTGGACGGTGCCGCCCCGCATTTCATGGCTGCCCAGAATGTTCCCAGCGAGCTCGTCCGTTACGGAAGTCGTGCCGAGATCATGCAGACTGTCGTGGCCGGGCGCATTCTCTACGACCGCGGCTCCTATCCGACGATCGACATGGACCAACTCTGGGGCGATGCCCAGGCAGGCGCGAGCCGGGTGCGCGATGAGGTTCTGGGACGGCGGTTCCGCGATTTCCCGAATTTTTGACCCGAATAGGCCGAGAAATCGTCCCGATACCCGCGTTTTGCGACGCAATCAGCATCGGTGCGCCCGGTGCCTGACGGAAATAAACGGCCCACCGACCTCAAACTCATGGACATTCAGTGACGTCATCTCCCAACAATCACGCCAGAGGCCTTGCGATCACAGCAATCGGCGGCCTGGCGCTTACCATCGACATTCCGCTGATCCGCTTGTCTGACGGTGATCCGTGGTCGATCCTGATGCTGCGCAGCGGCACGACCTTCGCTGCGGCGATGATCATCTGGTTGCTGTGGAGGCTTGTGCGTGGCAAGGCGCCTGAACTGATCCCGGGCCGGTCGGGGCTTCTGGTGGCGGCACTTTATGCCGCCGCTTCGGTCACCTTCACCATGGCCGTCTTCAACACCAGCACTGCCAATCTGGTCTTCATCCTGGCTTTCAACACCGTGTTTGCAACGTTGCTCGCTTGGGTGTTCCTGAAGGAGCGGCCGCGCCCCGTCACCGTCCTGGCGATGTGCGCCATGATCGGCGGCGTCCTGATTATCGTGTTCGACGGCATCGGCACGGGCAGCCTGTTTGGCGATATGCTGGCGATGATATCTGCGTTGCTGCTGGCGACCGCCATTACCACGACGCGGGCCTCGGGCAAGGACATGGGCTTCACCTCGCTCGTCGCGCTTATCGTGCCCTTCACCATTGCCGCCATCATGGTGTCCAAGGTCGGCTACCGGGTTGATGTACCCTGGTGGATTCTCATCAACGGTGCGGTGGTCCTGCCGATTTCGTTCTTCTGCCTCGCAACCGGGCCCAAATATATTTCCGGCCCCGAAGTGGCGATGTTCTACCTGCTGGAAGCCGTGCTGGCTCCAATCTGGGTATGGATGATCTTCGCCGAAGTCCCGACCTCGGCGTCCCTGAC
>JBEBXE010000078.1:0-11471 GCA_040391705.1 Aerobium aerolatum | reverse complement strand
GACCGCGCATGAAGGCCAGCGGCGCGATCTCGATCACCTCGGCGGCGATGGCGCGCTCGACCTTGTCGGCCGGCATCATGTCGTACAGCGCGTCGTAGAGCGGTCGCAGATACGGATCGACCTTCTCTTTCATGTCGCCCGGCAGGAAGCCGAGCCGTTCGCCTGCTTCCACGGCAGGGCGCGACAGCACAATGCGCTCGACCATCCCGCGCTCCAGCAGCATGGCGGCATGGGCAACCGCAAGATAGGTCTTGCCGGTGCCCGCCGGGCCGATGCCGAAGACAAGCTCCGAACGGTCCAGCGCGCGCATATAGGCGTCCTGATTGGCCGAGCGGGCATAGATGGTGCGTTTGCGGGTGGAGATTTGCGCAGCGGCGACCTTGCCCTTGCGCTCCAGCGTCGGCAGCGTCAGCTGGTCGTCAGCAGCAACGGCCATGCGGACCGCGCCATCGACTTCCGACGGCGACAGCTCATGGCCCTTCTGCAAGAGTTCGTAGAGGTAATCGAGCGCCCGGCGCGCCTGTTCCGCAGCAACGGCATCGCCCTTGATGGACAGCTGGTTGCCTTTGGAACGGATGTCGACGCCGAGCTTCTGCTCGAGTCGCGCTAGGTTTTCATCGAACTGGCCATAAAGCGCGCTGGCGTGCTTGTTGTTGTCGAAGGTCAGAACGATATGCGCCATATCCGACGCCCCGGAGGGCGAAACTTTCAGGTCTGTTTCGGCGCTCAAGCGTATCTCCCGGTTGACGCCTCTTCCGATCACACAGGTTCGGAAAAGAGGCTGTTGGACCCCGCCTTGGTGATTCTCACTCTGACAATGTCACCGATTTCGCCCGCTGTTTCATCAACAATTACGGGCTGAAGCCAAGGAGAGCGGCCAACACGCTGGCCGGGCTCCCGTCCAGGCTTCTCGACGAGGATGTCCAGTTCTCTGCCAACAAGGCTGGCAGCGAAATCGCGCTGTTGCTTGAACAGCAGCGTTTGCAGCAGTTGCAGGCGTTCGTCCTTCACGCTCTCCACAACATGAGAACCCAGATCGGCGCCAGGAGTTCCCGGCCGGGGCGAGTATTTGAACGAGAAAGCCTGCGCGTAATCGACGTCGCGCACGAGTTGCATCGTCGCCTCGAAGTCCGCGTCGGTTTCGCCGGGGAAGCCGACGATGAAGTCGCCCGACATCGCGATATCGGGACGGACGGTGCGAATACGGTCGACCAGACGCAGATAGTCGGCCGCCGTGTGCCTGCGGTTCATCGCCTTGAGGATGCGGTCGGACCCGGACTGCACCGGAAGATGCAGATAGGGCATCAGGATGTCGAGGTCGCGATGCGCCGCGATCAGCGCGTCATCCATGTCGCGCGGATGGCTGGTGGTGTAGCGCAGGCGCGCGATACCGGAAATCTTCGCCAGTTCGAACAGCAGCTGGCCAAGGCCCCACTCGGTGCCATCGGGCCCTTCGCCGTGCCAGGCGTTGACGTTCTGGCCGAGCAGCGTCACTTCGCGCACGCCTGCGGCTGCAAGCTGCTGCGCTTCGGCGACGATCTGCGACACCGGGCGCGAAATCTCCGAGCCGCGCGTATAGGGCACGACGCAGAAGGTGCAGAACTTGTCGCAGCCTTCCTGAACCGTCAGGAACGCGGTGACGCCACGGCTGCGCACGACTTTCTGCGTCGCAGCCGGAAGATGCTCGAACTTGTCCTCGACGGCGTAGTCGGTTTCGACCACCTTTTCGCCGGCGCGTGCCTTGCGCACGACCTCGGGCAGACGGTGATAGGTCTGCGGGCCGATCACCAGATCGACCACCGGCGCACGACGGATGATCTCGTCGCCTTCCGCCTGGGCGACACAGCCGGCAACGCCGACCATCATGTCGCGGCCAAGTGCTGCGCGTTCCTTCTTCATCTTCTGAAGCCGGCCAAGCTGCGAATAGACCTTCTCGGCGGCCTTCTCGCGGATGTGGCAGGTGTTGATGAGGATCAGGTCCGCCTCGTCGATTTCCTGCGTCGGTCGATAGCCTTCGACGGCCAGCGCATCGGACATGCGCTGGGAATCGTAGACATTCATCTGGCAGCCATAGGTCTTCACGAAGACCTTTTTGGAAGAAGCCGTGCTCGCTTCGACCGGGGCCGGCTCGTCGCGCGTGATTGTATCGTTGAGTTCCATGGCGCGTCTCTAGCGCTTTTCGTGCCAAAATGACAGATGCTTTGGCATCCCGCGGCGATCACGCAAAAACTGTGGCTGCGCGCATGGTTGCCGTATCTCCATGACACGGCTGCGGCTAAGATCGGCACCGATACATATGGAGAGATGCACATGAAGGGCGTAACCGTCATCGACCACCCGCTTGTCCAGCACAAGCTCACGATCATGCGCGACAAGGAAACGTCGACAGCCGGGTTCCGCCGCCTGCTGCGCGAAATCTCGCTGCTGATGTGCTACGAGATCACCCGCGACCTCGAACTGACCACGCGCACCATCGAAACGCCGATGGTGACGATGGAAGCCCCGACGCTGGAAGGCAAGAAGCTGGTGTTTGCCTCGGTGCTGCGCGCCGGAAACGGCCTGCTCGACGGCATGCTCGACCTGGTGCCGGCAGCAAGAGTCGCGCATATCGGGCTGTATCGCGATCATGAGACGCTGGAAGCGGTGGAGTATTTCTTCAAGGCGCCGAGCAATCTCGTCGACCGCCTCGTCATTGTCGTCGACCCGATGCTGGCGACAGCCAATTCCGCGATTGCCGCCGTCGACAAGCTGAAAGAGCGCGGCGCGACCAACATTCGCTTCCTCTGCCTGCTGGCCGCCCCTGAAGGCATCGAACGCTTCACCACCGCGCACCCCGACGTGCCGGTGTTTACCGCATCCATTGACGAGCGGCTGAACGAGAAGGGTTACATCCTGCCCGGCCTCGGCGATGCCGGCGACCGTTTGTACGGCACCAAGTGAGCCCGATGCTCGATATCGATATCGCGCTCGAAGCCGGGGACTGGGCGGACGAGGCCGCGCTGCTGGCGCTCGCCCGGACCGCGGCCGACGCTACCCTTGCAGAACTCGACCTGATGCCGGAACAGCCGACCGAACTGAGCCTGCTGTTCACCGACGACGCGCATATCCAGGCGCTCAATCGCGAGTGGCGTGGCAAGGACAAGGCGACCAACGTCCTGTCCTTTCCGGCCTTCGACATCGGCCCCGACGATGCCCTGCCGCCGATGCTCGGCGACATCGTGCTGGCGCGCGAAACAATTTTAAGCGAAGCTGCTCTGGAACAAAAACCTTTCGAGCACCATTTGACGCATCTGATGGTACATGGTCTGCTTCACCTTCTCGGGTATGATCACGAAACCGAAGATGAGGCCGACGAAATGGAAGCCATCGAGCGCCTTGTGCTTGCAAAGCTTGCCATTCCCGATCCATACGGGTAGTTGCAACAGTCCAATGACAACGAGACGATGAACGAAAACACACAGACAGTCCCACTTGCGCAGCAAGATGGCGACAAGGGCTCGGATCAATCCGACGACTCTCAAAGTACGATCGCCGGGCGATCCGGCGCCAAATCCACTTTCTTTGAAAGATTGACCGCCCGGTTTCGGCCGCGCAACGGATCAAGTCTTCGTGAAGACCTTGAGGATGCGCTGTCCGACGAGGCGACGGCGGAAACCGCTGCGTCGTTCTCGCCTGCCGAGCGCGCCATGCTCAACAACATCCTGCGCCTGCGCGAATTGCGGGTGGAGGACGTCATGGTGCCACGCACCGACATCGAGGCGATCGACATGTCGACGTCGCTCGGCGACCTGCTGACGCTGTTCGAAGAGTCGGGACGCTCGCGCATGCCGGTCTATCACGAGACCCTGGACGACCCGCGCGGCATGGTTCACATCCGCGACGTCGTTGGCTTCATCACCCGCGCCGCCAAGCAGAAGCGCGGCAGAGGCAAGAAAGTGTCCAACGGCAGCACTGCGTCGCTCGACCTGCTCAATGTCGATCTTTCCAAATCAGTCAGCGATCTCGGAATCGTCCGCCCGGTGCTGTTTGTGCCGCCCTCCATGCTCGCCTCCGACCTGATGGCGCGCATGCAGGCGGCCCGCATCCAGATGGCGCTGGTGATCGACGAATATGGCGGCACCGATGGTCTGGCGTCGCTGGAAGACATCGTCGAGATGGTCGTCGGCGACATCGAGGACGAGCACGACGAAGACGAGGGGCCACTGATCACCAAGACGGCAGACGGCATTTTCGTCGTCGATGCCAAGGCGGAAATCGATGACGTCGCTGCCGTGATCGGCCAGGCCTTCGTGCCCGGCGAACATGCCGACTATGTCGACACCATCGGCGGCCTGATCTTCAACGCGCTTGGCCGCGTGCCGGCGCGTGGCGAAGTGGTGCAGGCGATTCCCGGCTTCGAGTTCCACGTTCTCGATGCCGATCCGCGCCGCGTCAAACGGGTGCGCATCGTCCAGGAACGCTTCAGCGAGCGCCGGCGCATCCGAACGGCGGAGCGCGGCGAACACCCTGCCCCCACCCCGGAACAGCCCGAAGAAAGCACCAACGACGCGCAGGCATAGCTATCCCCGCCGTGACTTTGGGTATCAGCTCGGGAACAGACCGCGTTCGGAGACCTGAATGCCGGCGGGGCCGAGAATCACGGCGAACAGCACCGGCAGGAAAAACAGGATCATCGGCACGGTAAGCTTCGGCGGCAGCGCCGCGGCCTTCTTTTCCGCCTCGTTCATGCGCATGTCGCGGCTTTCGGCCGACAAAACACGCAGTGCGTGGGCGACCGGCGTGCCGTAGCGCTCGGCCTGCGTCAGCGCCTGGGTGACGCTCTTGACCGTATCGAGACCGGTTCGCGCCGCAAGATTGTCATAGGCCTGCTTGCGCTCCTGCAGGAACGACAGTTCGGCGGTGGTGAGGACGAGTTCTTCCGCCAGCTCGACCGATTGCGCACCGATTTCGTCGGCGACCCGGCGGAACGCCGCTTCGACGGAAATACCGGATTCCACGCAGATCAGCAGCAAATCCAGTGCATCGGGCCAGGCGCGCTGGATCGACGCTTTGCGCTTGGTGGCGCGATTGGAAACGTAGAGCACGGGCGCATAGAAGCCGGCATAGGCGGCGACAATGGACACGAACAGCTTGATCGCCGGGGGCTGTTCCGGAAGTCCGCCGAGGACGAAGAGGTAAACGAGCGCCAGCGCGAAGAAGACAAACGGCAGGATGAGCCGGAAAAACAGGAATTTCGTCAGCGGGTTCTGGCCGCGAAACCCTGCTTCTTTCAGCTTGGCCAGCGTGCCTTCATCGGCGAGCGCGCGCCGCAGATCGAGCCGATCGACGATATTGCGCATGCCCACCGATTCCTGCTCGCGCAGGCCCCGGCGCTTGCGGTCTGCCTCTGCGGCAAGACGCACGCGCTGCTTGGCGCGCAATTCGTCGCGCTCGAGCGCCACCGATTTCATCCGCGCCTTGAGCGGATTGCCGCCCAACGCCGGCAGCGCCGTGAACATGGTGACGAACACGGCGATCGCCACCACCATCGCCACCATGAAGCTGGGGTCTGTGACGGATCTCGAAATCTGCTCGATCATCGCGCACGCCTTCCTAAATGTCGAAATTCATCATCTTGCGCATCACAAAGATGCCCATGGACATCCAGACCGCAGAGCATGCGAGAATGAGGTGGCCCGTCGGGTGAACGAACAGCGGCATGATGTAGCCGGGGCTGGACATGTAGACGAGGAACGCGACGATGAACGGCAGCGCGCCGATGATCACCGCCGACGCCTTGGCTTCCATCGACAGCGCCTGAATCTTGGCCTTCATCTTCTTTCTGTCGCGCAGAACTTTTGACAGATTGCCGAGCGCTTCGGAGAGATTGCCGCCCGCCTGGCTCTGAATCTGGATGACGATGCCGAAGAAGCTGGCTTCCGGGCACGGCATCGTTTCGGGCATGCGCAGCACTGCGTCCGGCAAGGACAGCCCCAATTGCTGCGATTCGACAACACGGCGAAACTCGGTGCGGACCGGTTCCGGCGATTCCGAGGCGATCAACCGCACGGCGTCGTTCAGCGGCAGGCCCGACTTCACCGCGCGCACGATGACGTCGAGCGAGTTCGGGAATTCCGACAGGAACGCCTTGACCCGGCGCGCGCGCTTGAAGCTGACAAACCAGCGTGGCAGCCCCAGCGCACCGGCCACCAGTGCGCCAAGCGCGACGAACAGATTGCCGCCACCGGCAAAAACCACCAGCGCCAGAACCAGCCCGCACACGGCGGAGTAAATGTAGAAGCGCTGCAGCGGCAGATCCAGGCCGGCCTGGCGAATCTGCACCTTCAGCGGCGGCTTCTTGATATTATTGTCGCGCGCTTTTTGCTTTTGCTCGAGGTCGTTGAGCGAATCCTGCACCGATTTGCGGCGGCGGACAGCTTCAGCGACACGATCACGCGAGGCCTTGACGGTCGCGCGATCGGTATCGGCGCGTTTGACCGTCTCAAGCCGTCGTCCGACCTTCTTCTCGCTCTGGATCGAGGTGAAGAAGAACGCATAGGAGAGCATGCCGACGCTGATCGTCGCCAGCGCGACGAACAACAGCATGGAACTATCCAACCCGAACATCGGATATCCTCCCTGCAACGCTTCGGATCATGACGCCAAGGCCGGTCATTGCGTGTGCTTCTCCATCGATTCCAGCGCCGTTGCCAGACGCGCTTCCTCGCCATAATAGCGGGCGCGGTCCCAGAATGCCGGGCGGCCGATGCCGGTCGAGACGTGCTCGCCGATGATGCGCCCCTGCGCATCCTCACCCTTCATCGAGTAGAGCACGAGGTCCTGCGTGATGATGACGTCGCCTTCCATGCCGATCACCTCGGTGATGTGGGTGATGCGGCGGGAGCCGTCGCGCAGGCGCGCGGCCTGAATGATGATGTCGACGGAGCCGACGACGATTTCACGCACCGTCTTCTGCGGCAGCGTGAAGCCGCCCATGGCGATCATCGATTCGATACGGTTGAGGCATTCGCGCGGACTGTTGGCGTGAATCGTGCCCATCGAGCCGTCATGGCCGGTGTTCATCGCCTGCAGAAGATCGAAGACCTCCGGTCCGCGCACTTCACCAACGACGATGCGCTCGGGGCGCATACGCAGACAGTTCTTCACCAGATCGCGCATCGTCACCTCGCCCTCGCCCTCAAGGTTGGGCGGGCGGGTTTCGAGGCGCACGACGTGCGGCTGCTGGAGTTGAAGTTCGGCCGAGTCCTCGCAGGTGATGATGCGCTCGTCGCGGTCGATGTAGTTGGTCATGCAGTTCAGAAGCGTCGTCTTGCCGGAACCGGTACCCCCGGAAATGATGACGTTGCAGCGGACGCGACCGATGATCTTGAGGATCTCCGCCCCTTCCGGCGTGATCGCCCCGAAGCGGACGAGCTGGTCCAGCGTCAGCTTGTCCTTCTTGAACTTGCGGATGGTGAGCGCGGTTCCGTCGATGGCCAGCGGCGGCGCAATGACGTTGACGCGCGAGCCGTCGGGCAGGCGCGCATCGCAGATCGGCGAGGATTCATCGACGCGGCGGCCGACCTGGCTGACGATGCGCTGGCAGATGTTGAGCAACTGCTGATTGTCGCGGAACCGGATATTGGTCTGTTCGACCTTGCCGGCGACTTCGATGTAGACGTGCTTGGAGCCGTTGACCATGATGTCGGAGATGTCGTCACGCGCCAGCAGCGGCTCGAGCGGCCCATAGCCGAGAACGTCATTACAGATGTCTTCGAGCAATTCTTCCTGCTCGGAGATCGACATCGCGAAATTCTTGATCGCAATGATATCGTTGACGATGTCGCGGATTTCCTCGCGCGCCGCGTCGGGCTCCAGCTTGGCGAGTTGCGACAGGTCGATGGTATCGATTAGTGCCGAAAACACCTGGCTCTTGGTGTCGTAGTAGCTGTCGCCACGCTCGCGCTGGGCGCGGCGCGGCGGCTCGTGCGACATGGGCGGCGCGACCTCGATGGTGCGCTTTACGGGTGCTGACCCCGCATCTGCGGACACGCGAGCTTCCGGGCGCGGTGCCACCAGCACATCCGACGGTGCGGGCTGTGCTGCACCGGACGTGCGTGAACCCGCTGTGTCCCGCGGCCCGCTATCTGCGCCTCTTCTGCCAAACATGCCCGTTCCGCTTTCTCGAACTATTTCTTGAGACGCAGCCTGGCGAGGAGATCGCCGAGCCCTGCCTTCTTCTTCGATTTGATCTCTGAGCGACCGGTAAGAACGTGCGCCATCTCGTTGATCATCTTGACGATGGCGTGCTGCGAATCCATTTCGCCCAGCATCCGGCCGTTATTTGCGCTGGTGCCGAACAAGGCGGGATCGAACGGAATGACCGCCAGCGGCGTGACGTCCAGCGGTTCGACAAAATCCTCGGGGCTGATTTCCGGTCGCTTGGGAATCCCCGCCTGATTGATCACCAGCTTCGGCGGCGCATCGTTGGGACGAAGCTTGCGCAACGTATCGACGAGGTTCTTGGTGTTGCGCAGATTGGCCAGTTCGGGCGTCGCTGTGATGACGATTTCGTCGGCCTGGGTCAGCACGTTGCGCGACCAGCCGCTCCAGATATGCGGAACGTCGAGGATCAGCAGCGGCGCGGTGCGCTGGGCGATCTCGATGATCTGCGTGAAGGCTTCCGGGTCGAAATCATAGGCGCGATCGAGCATCGAGGGGGCGGCTAGCAACGACAGGCGCTCGGCGCACTGGGCCAGAAGCCGGTCGAGATAGACCTCGTCGATGCGCTCGGGCGAAAACACCGCCTCGGCAATCCCCTGCGCAGGGTCCTGATCGAAATTGATGTTGGCGGTGCCGAAGGCCAGGTCGAGATCGGCCACCACCACTTCTGAACTGAACAGCGACGACATCGTCCAGCCGATATTGTGGGCGATGGTCGAGGATCCAACGCCGCCCTTGGCGCCGATGAAGGCGATCGATTTGCCGAGCGGGGCCGCATCCGGATCGATGAAGATCGACGAGATTACCGACAGGATGTCCGCCATGGCGATCGGCGCAACGATATATTCCGAGATGCCGAAGCGGATCAGTTCGCGATACAGCCAGACGTCGTTGTAGTGGCCGATCACCACCACCTTCGACGACGGATCGCACACCTCGGACAATTTCGAGAGCGACGCGATGAGTTGCTGCGGCTCCTCACGCGATTCGACCACGATCAGGTTGGGCGTCTGGGCCGAATGGTAGAATTCGGTGGCGGTGGCAATGCCGCCCATATGAACCTTCAGATGCGCCTTGGCCATGCGGCGGTCGTTGGCGGCGCGTTCGATCGGCGCAGCCACGCCTTCCGTTTCACAGAAAGCCTGGATCGAGATACGGGGAATCGGCCGCAACTCTTTCATTGCGGAGATTTCGCTCTCGCTGGCGCCGGTCGATTCCAGATCGGAATCAAACGCTAGGTTGCCCATGTCGTAGCCCCCGCTCTCGCTCAGTATTCTATGTTGGACTTCCAGGACGCCTCGCGCCCGCGATATTGGTCGATCGCGGCGCTGCGGCGGCCTGTGTCGATCTGATCGCTCTGGCGCGGTCCGAGAAGATCAGCGGGATTCGCGATCTGGGCGGCCAGATTGTTCTGATACGAGCAGCCGAAATTTGCCCAATGCTTGTTGTCGGAATCTTTCAGCATATCGTCGGGCCAACGGCCGCACTGGCCGGTCGACGCCGTCATCTGCTTGTAGACAAGCCGGACCGGCGCGTTGTCGGAGCCGTTGCTCGCCTCGTAGGGCTGGTGAACGATCTTCCCGTCCGGCACGCCCGCCGACCGCAGGCGCTTGATCATGTCCTGCGCCACATGCGACGCGGCGGCCTGATTGGCAGAACCATACGGCACCATCACCATCATCAGCGGCGCGGCGCTGCGGTCGTAGTTCGCGACAAACCCGTCCAAAGCCGTTTTCTGGATGTGCGTCATGCGGCTGTCGGCCACCCCAACCGGGATGTCGATCACCTTGTCGCGCTCCGAAATGACGATCGGATGATTGGTACGATAATCGTCCGGCACCGAGCCGACCGTGATGCTGTCGCGCTTGGCGCAGCCCGCCAACACGCCCGCCGCCAGCACAACCACAGCTGAAATGCGCGGTGCGTTCCTCATGAAAACCATAGACATGGCAGCGCTCCCACTCACTTGTAGATGAAGCCAACGACGCCATGATAGCGGCCGGCCGGCTTGTCGGTTTTCATGGTGCCGTAGACGCGATTCACCCGTCCAAGGAACATCCCCGCACCATCGCTGGCCGGATTGAAATTGTCGTCCGGCCTCGCCATTTCGTTGCGGGCAGCAGGACGTGAGAGATAGGGCGTCACGAGAATGACCAGTTCGGTCTCGTTGCGGGTGAACTCGCGGCTGCGAAACAGCGTGCCAAGAACCGGCACCTGCGACAGACCCGGCACCTTGTTGTAAACTTGGCGCACATTGTCATTGACCAGACCGGCGATCATCATCGTCCCGCCCGATGGCAGTTCGACGGTGGTGTCGGCAAGGCGCTTCCGCAGCGACAGGATGTTCTCGCCCTGAACGGAGACCGCACCTTCCGGTGACGGCTCGGACACCGAAGTGCGCACCTTCAGGCTGATCCGTCCCGGTGACAGAACCACCGGCAGGAACTCAAGGCCGATGCCGTATTCGATCTTCTCGAGGCTGCGAATGGTGCGCCCGTCTTCGTTCACCACATTGGCGACGATGTTGTACTCACCGCCGACCCTGAACGTTGCCTGCTCGCCGGAAACGGCAGTGAGGGTTGGTTCCGCTAGCGTCCGCATCGCGCCCGATTGTTCGATCGCCTGGATCGACGACTTGAGCAGGGAACCGCCGAGCGCAGCGCCGGCAGGTGCGCCCACCGGTGCCAGTGCGGTTTCGATGCCCCAGCTGATGCCGTCGACGCTGCCCTGGCCGATCAAGTTGACGCCGAGCTGCTTCAGCACGGTGCGGCTGACTTCGGCAACCGTCACCTTCAGCGTCACCTGATCTTCGCCAATCACCTGCAGCATGTTGACGATGCCGCTTGAGCGGCGGGAGCGGTCTGGATTGTTGATGCTGACGCCGCCGGAGGCGCTGCCGCCCGACGCGGTCTGCGAATACCGGCCTGTCGTCGCCTCGCCGCCGGAGACAAAAAGCGCGGCCAGATCTTCGGCGCGCTTGGCGTCCAGAGGCGTCTGCACCGTCCCGGTCAGGATGACGTTGTCGTTCATCATTTCGGACTTGATGTCGGCATTCGGAATGAACCGGCGCAGATGCGCGTCCAGCCCGGCAACGTCACGTTCGACCTGCAGGTCGAGGCTGGCAATCTGTTCGCCGTTCGGACCGAAGACGAAGATATTGGTCTCGCCGACCTGCTTGCCGAACAGATAAATGCGCCGTGCGGTTCGCGTCACCGCGTCGGCCACCCCCGGATTGGCCACCAGAATGTCGTAAGCGTCGCGCGGCAAGT
>JBEBXE010000077.1:0-11513 GCA_040391705.1 Aerobium aerolatum | reverse complement strand
CGCGCGGAATGGCAAGCGATCACCGAGGCTGCCGAGCGCGCCGACGCCTGGATCCTGCATGACGCGGCGATGGAGCGCATCCTGTTTTCCGACGAGCCGGTGCTGCATCCGGCGGGGTTCGAGGGGATGGCCGATCGGGTCATCACCGTGGGGTCTGTCTCCAAGGAATACCGGATGATCGGCTGGCGGGTCGGCTGGATCGTCGGGCCGAAGCGGATCATGAACGATATCGGGCTGGTCAGCCTGACCAACGTCGTGTGCCAGGTCGGTATCGCCATGCCGGGGGCGGCCGCTGCCTTGACCGCCGAGGATGACGGGGTGGCGGCGGCAACGGCGGTGTGGAAGGCGCGTCGCGATATGATCGTCGAGGAAATGCGCGGCCTTCCAGTGGTTGTTCCAGACGGGGGCTGGTCGCTGCTGATCGATACGGTCGCACTCGGGATGCGGCCCGACGTGGCCGCAGAGCAGCTGTTCCGTAAAGGCGCGATCGCGGCGACGCCGATGATCGGCTGGGGGCACGAGGATCGCGCCGGGCGTTATCTGCGCTTCGTCTTCGCCAATGAGCCTGTTACCCGGCTGGAGGGACTGCGCGAGCGCATCCGTCAATCCTGGTCGCTGTAAAGCGGCGCTGCATAGCGGCGACAGCAGCCAGTCGGTCAGATAGAGTATCGGATCGAGAGCAGCTACCGCACAGGGTGAAACGGCTTGTCAGCGACGCCTTCCGAAAACTTGCCCCATGAGCGCGGCCTGCCGGTTGTGATCAAGGTCGATATCGTGGTGATCGGCGCTGGTCAGGCGGGGCTGTCGGCAGCCTATCACCTGATGAAACTTGGGCTGCGGCCGGGTCGGAATTTCGTCGTCCTCGACAAGAACAGCCGGCCGGGAGGTGCCTGGCAGCACCGCTGGCCATCGCTGACGCTGAGCACGGTCAACCGGGTGCACGACCTGCCGGGGATGGAGTTTTCCGAAGTGGTAGCCGCCGGCGAAACGCAGGCGCAGGCCTCCGTCGCGGTGCCCGATTACTTCGCCGCCTACGAAGAGCGGTTCCAACTGCCAATCTACCGTCCGGTGACGGTGATCGTGGCCTGCAACCGTTTCGAGCGGCTGCGGATCGAGACCGACCGTGAGGCGTTTTCGGCGCGCGGCATCATCAATGCGACGGGGACATGGGAAACGCCCAACATACCGGATGTTCCCGGCGCGGCGCTCTTCAAGGGCCGGCAACTTCATAGTCGCGACTACCAGACTGCCGCCGAATTTTCCGGCCAGCATGTCGTCATCGTCGGTGGCGGCATTTCGGGCCTCCAGCATCTCGATGAAATCTCGCAGGTGACAACCACCAGTTGGGTGACACGTACTGAGCCGCGCTTTCATGAAGGCCCGTTCACACCCGAGGATGGACGAGCGGCCGTCGCCCTCGTCGAGGACAGGGTGCGCAAGGGGCTGGTTCCGGGCTCGGTTGTCTCGGTCACCGGTGTCCCCTGGACACCTGCGCTGCGGGCAGCAAAGGCGCGTGGTGCGCTTGAGCGCCTGCCGATGTTCAGTCAGATCACCGAACATGGCGTGCGCTGGCCGGATGGTACCGAGCAAAGAGCCGACGTGATCTTGTGGGCGACGGGGTTTCGCAGTTCGCTCGATCATCTGGCGCCATTGCAATTGCGCGAGGAGAACGGCGGCATCGTCATGACCGGGCGGTTGGCCACGCAGGCCGCCCGCGACCCGCGCATCCATCTTGTCGGCTATGGGCCTTCCGCCTCGACCATCGGTGCCAACCGGGCGGGGGGGCCGGCGGCGCGCGAGCTTGCCAGTCATCTGGGCCTGATCTGAGCAGGCGGACTTCCGCAAAATGGCGGGTATCGTCGTCCGACCCATAGAAATCCTTGGAGATCGCGACTATGACTTCCACCATATAGCAATTTTCGGATTGGCCATGACCAGACAAGACCCGCCTCAGGGGACACAGCTTATTTCCCGCGCGGCCGATGTGCTGCGCGCTATTCCCCGCGGACGTCCGGGCGGGCGGCGGTTGCGCGACATCGCGCTGTCGACGGGACTGGCCGAGCCGACGGTGCGGCGGATTCTGATGGCGCTGATCTATGAAGGTTTTGTCGTTCAGGATACGGAAGCGCGCCTCTACCGGCTGGGGCCGCTGGCCTATGAGCTTGGTCTGGCGTCCAGCTTTCATAGCGAAGTGGTCGAGCTGTGCCAGCCGCATGTGCGGGCGCTGGCCGCCGATACCGGCATGACTGCAATTCTGGGGATGCGGGCGCGCTGGGAGGCGGTGGCGTTGAGCCAGGCCGAGGGCGAGGAGCAGATCCTGTCGCGCATCACCGATGTCGGCGAAAGATTGCCTTTGGGTGTCGGCACCGGTGGGGTGGCGTTGCTGGCGGCGCTGAGCGACGCCGAGATCGACGAGATTCTATTGGCATCCGAGTATGAGCTTTGGCCGGTCGGGCGGGACGAAATCCGCGAGCGCGTCGCTTTCACCCGCGCCCACGGCTACGCCGACATTGTCGACAAGCCGCTGGCCGATCTGCGCGGGATCGCGGTGGCTGTGCCGACCAGCAAAGCCAGCCCGAGCCTCTACCTTGCGCTGGTCTCGACGCGTACGCGGATGGATCAGGAGAAGCACGCCCAGGCGGTCCGCATCCTGCGCATGACCGCAGAACGCATCGGCGCTGCGCTCGATCTGCGCTAGGCGCGGCTTCGATCCTGCCTTTGCCCGTCACGCATCGACATGCAGCTCGACCCGGCCGATCCCGGCGAGGTCGAAAGCATAGTGGCTGCCCGGCTCGGGAAAGCGGGTGGTGACGAGGCTGCCTGTCATCACGATATCGCCGGCACGCAGGCCGCGGCCGCGCTCCCGCAGATGATTGGCCAGCCACTGGAGCACATGCAGCGGCCCGTCGAGGACATCGCGGCCGAAGCCTCGGTCAAGTTCGACGCCGTCGAGGTGCACCACGCCTTCGCAGGCGTTGAGATCGGCGGGGAGCGGTGCCCAGTCGCCAAGAACTGCGCCGGCATTCCACGAATTGTCGGCGACGAGCGAGCGCACGTCGAGCTGGGCATAATCGGCATTGCGGTCGTCGATCATCTCGATCGCGGCGGCGACGCTGTCGACGGCTGCACGGACCTCCTCGAAGCTCCAGGGAGTCGCGCGGGCGGGCAGGTCGGTGCCGAGGCGGGTGCAGATCTCGAACTCCAGCCCGAGCCGGCCATGTTGCCGGCGCGAAACCCGCGTGCCGGATGGCAGGACCCGGCTTGCCAGGATCGCGCCGGCGACCGGCTGGTCGATCCCGCACATCGCCTGCATCCGCTTCGACGTCAGCCCGATCTTCCAGCCCCGGACGTCTTCTGTCAGGCCCGATCGCGTCATGGCCGCGACATAGGCGTCCTGTACCGAGTAGGCCTCTTCAAGCCCCGAAATTCCCCGCGCCTCGGCGAAGGGCTTGAAGTCCGCGCCGCTGGCATGCTCGGCCAGCAGCCACGCCCCGTTTTCCTCATTCCGTGTCATCCCGCATTCCCCTTCCGTCGCCACGAATTCCACCATGCGACTGTTTTTTTGTGAGCTTGCTCGTGTTGAAGACGTCTTCATCTCCGTTTTGACGCGACGCAATGAACAGGGATTGTCGCAACGAGCTGTCGACTGATCGCCCGAATATTCTGTATTTTTGTTGAAGAAGTCCAGAAGAATATCTAGCCATCCTACTCAAAATATAGATGAAATCAGCGTTTCTTGCCAGCAGAGACGGTCCTCAAGAAGAATAGGGTGGCCGTACGGTCAGGGCTGGCTGCAGCGGGAAGCGGTGCCGCCGCGAAATGCCTCTTGACAGTGGAAACCCTCTAAGCGTTCTAATGGTACATATCACCATGTGGAGGAGCGACGGGCGAGGAGGTCCGGAGAGCGATGCCACGGCCGCAGATTTTCGGCCGCCGGAGAATGGCTGGAGATCCAACGGAACGTTTCAGACAGGGAGGAAGAATGAACATGATTAGGTTGAAGAGTTCGGTGCTGATCGGGGGCGTCGTGGCTGCGGCGCTGAGTGCTGGCGCAGCGGGGGCGACAACCCTCAATTTCGCATATGGCTATCCGTCGACGTCGACAGTTGGCGTTGCGGCGGACGATTATGCCGCAAGTGTTTCGGAGCGTTCGAACGGTGGCGTGACGATCCGCAACTTCGCGCTGTCACTGCTGAGCCTTGCGGAGGCCGGTCCCGGCCTGCGTGACGGGCTGGCGGACATCGCTTATGTCGTGACCTCGCTCTCGCCGCGCGACTACCCACGCTACATGTTGATGCAAGACATGCAGCTGATGGTGAACCTGCGTGAATCCAAGGGCAAGGAAAGCGTTGCCTATGCTGGCGCGGTGGCGGAATACACCATGCTGAACTGCGCTGGCTGCCTGAACGATTTCGCAGGCCAGAACCAAGTCTATATGGGTGGGGCCACCAGCTCCATCAACATGGCGATCTGCAACCGGCCGATCACCAGCATGGCGGACCTGCAGGGCATGAAAATCCGCGTCAGCCACCCGGTGGTGGGGCGGATGTTCCAGCATCTCGGCGCGTCCCCTGTCTCGTTCCCACCCAATGAATCCTACGAGGCGCTGAGCCAGGGCGTGGCTGACTGCACCCAGCTTTCCTTGCCTGAACTGACAAATATGAGCCTTTCGGACGTGGCTCGGGCGGTCACGGTCGACGTGCCCGGCGGCCTGTCGTCGAATGTTGCAGTCAACAACATCAACAAGGACAGCTGGCAGGCGTTGAACGAAGAGCAGCGCGCGGCAGTTCTTTGGGGGGCAAGTCAGATCTCGGCCGATATCAGCTGGGGCTACTATGCGGATGCGCTGGCAAACGTGAAGGTCGCGGAAGAGCATGACATCCCGCTCGTGCGCGGTGACGACGAAGTGATGGCGAAAATGCGCGCCTTCACCGAAGAGGACCTGCCGAAGACCATCGCCGGCTATCGCACCGACTACGGTGTGCAAGAGGCTGACCAGATCGCGGCCGAGTTCACGGTGCTCTACGATGAGTGGCTGGGGCTGGTGGATAGCGTGGAGTCGCGTGACGACCTGCGCGGGCTGTTCTGGGAGCGCATCTTCCAGAAGGTCGATCCCAAGACGCACGGGATGTAAGGCTCGCTTGTGCTCCGGTCGCGCGACCGGAGCACTTCCATCTTGCCTGGAACTCCGGGCTTGAGCCCGGCTCGTTCTCGAGGGACATCATGAAACTGTTTTCCACGCTCGTGCGTCGTCTTTCCGACGGCCTCGGCCTCCTTGCGTCCATCCTGGTGCTGCTGCTGATCCTGCATGTTTCGGCGGACGTGATCATGAGGGGGCTCTTCAACGCGCCGATCAAGGGCACGATCGAGCTCGTCTCCTATTTCTACATGATCGGTATCACCTTCCTGCCGCTGGCGCTGGTTGAGCGGCGCGACGCCCATATCTCCGTTGAGGTGCTCACCGAGTTGATGCCGAAACGTGTCGTGCACGTGCTCATCATGCTGGCGACGTTTCTGGCGATCGTGTTCCTGGCCATGCTGTGCTGGCGCAGCTTGCTCGAGGCGATTTCAAATTATCGACGCGGCTCCGCGCTGATTATCGGCGGCGGCGAACAACTGCCGGTCTGGCCCAGCTACTTCCTGCTGCCGCTGGGGTTCGGCGTTGCTGCGCTGGTCAGCCTCTACAAGCTGGTCTGCATGCTGACCGGCAGGCCTTTCACCCCTGAACAGGAAGCTGCGGCGGAAGCTGCGCCCAAGGACGTCCAGAATGTCTGAAATTGAAATCGGGATTTACTTCGTCGGCGCGCTGCTGGGCCTGATCTTGTTGCGGGTGCCGATCGGGCTGGCGCTGATTGCCGTTTCGTTCTGCGGCATCTGGGCCTTGCTCGGCTGGCGCATCGCCTGGGGCTCGCTGGGCATCATTCCCTTCCATTTCTCGGCCAACTGGGTGCTGAGTTCGATCCCTGCATTCCTGTTCATGGGCTTCATCTGCTACCATGCCCGGCTGACGGAAGGCTTGTTCACGGCCGCCCGAGTTTGGCTTTCCGGCCTGCCCGGCGGGCTTGCCGTGGCATCTGTCTTTGGCTGCGGTGGATTTGCGTCGGTAACGGGCTCGTCGGTGGCCTGTTCGGCTGCCATGGGCAAGATCGCTGTGCCTGAGATGATCCGCTACAATTACGATCCGGCGCTGGCCACTGGTTCGGTCGCGGCCGGGGGAACGATCGGGGCGCTGATCCCGCCGTCGCTGATCATGATCCTTTATTCGGTGATTGCGCAGGCGCCGGTCGGCAAGCTCTTCATGGGTGGGCTCGTCGTCGGAATACTGACGCTCTTTGCCTATTCCGGCCTCATCATGATCCGTGCGACGCTCAATCCGAAACTTGCTCCGCGCGTGTCGGAAAGTTTCACCATGGCCGAGCGGCTGCAATCCCTCGGTCAGACTGCCCCGGTGCTGGTCATCCTCGTCGGCGTGTTCGGCGGGCTGTTCAGCGGGTTGTTCACGCCCACCGAGGCCGGTGCGGTCGGTGCGTTGCTCGCAACGCTGGTGGCGCTGTTTGCAGGGCGACTGAACTTCTCGGTGATCCGGGCGGCAACGCTTGAAACCATCGTCACGACGGCCTCGCTGATGATCATCGCCATTGGCGCGAGCATGCTGACGCGTTTCCTGGCTCTGTCGGGCTCGGGTGAGGCGCTGACGCAGCTCATCCTGGGTTTTGGCGCCGACCCGCTGGCGGTCATCATCGGCATTACGATCATCTATCTGATCCTCGGGATGTTCCTCGAGCCGATCGGCGCGATGATGCTGACCTTGCCGGTGGTGCTGCCGATCGTCGCCCAGTCGGGCTACGAACTGATCTGGTTCGGGGTTTTCCTCACCAAGATTCTCGAGATCGGCATGCTGACTCCGCCGATCGGGATGAACGTCTTCGTCATGAAGAGCGTGGTCGACAAGAGCATTTCGCTTGGGACGATTTTCCGGGGCGTGACGTGGTTCATCGTTACGGATCTGGTGATGCTTGTGTTCCTGGTGGCCTTCCCGATCATCATCCTGTTCCTGCCGAATCTCTCAAAATAGAAAATCGGTATAGCCACAATGTGGAAGTCATTTTGGTGACTTCCACATTAGGCGGCCTTTTGTCGTCTTTCTGGCTGCGTAAATATCTACAATGTGGAAGTTATTGGATTGACTCGGACGGGTTTGTTCGCAAATATCATTGCATGAGGCCACGATGTGGCGACGGGCGCGGGTTGCGGAGGACAACGTAACCGAGCCTGAGACGGGAGGAGAGAAACGTGAAACTTCATTGGTTTGCCGAAGCGAGCTATCCGGACTTGCCGCGCGATTTCCGCGAGAGCGGCGAGTCGAGCTGGGTCACCACCCCGATCAGTCGCTGCGATCCCCGCGTGGTCGGCGACATGACCCGGATGTTCATTCGCCTGATGCAGCAGGCCGATCGGGAAGGCTTCGACGGGCTCGCGATGAACGAGCACCACCAGACCCCTTTCGCGCTGACCCCGTCGCCAAACTTGTTGGCATCGGTGCTCGCCAACACCACCAGTCGTGCCGCCATTCTGATCATCGGCGACTCGCTGGCGCTTTATAATCCGCCGATCCGCGTCGCTGAGGAAGTCGCCTGGCTCGACTGCCTGTCGAACGGCCGTGTGATCTCGGGCTTCGTCTTCGGCACGCCGATGGATACGCTTTATTGCTACGGTGTTTCGCCGGTGGAATTGCGCGAACGCTTTCATGAAGCGCGCGAGCTGATCCAAAGGGCCTGGACGGCTGAAGAGCCGTTCGCGTTCAATGGCAAGTATACCAAGCTGCGCTACGTCAATCTGTGGCCGCGGCCGGTGCAAAAAAGCCCGCCCATCTGGGTGCCGGGCCAAGGCAGCGTCGAGACCTGGGATCTCGCTTTGCAGAACGACTATTGCTATGGCCAGCTATCCTTCTCCGGGCTGCATTCGGCCAAGCCGCTGGTCGATGCCTGGTGGGAGCATGCTGACAAGACCGGCTACGACACCAATCCGTTCCAGCTCGCCTTTACCCAGCTGATCTGCTGCGCGGAAACGGATGCCGAGGCCGAGGCGAAATATTCGGAGGCGGTGAAGTACTTCTATCGCAATCGCTATGTTCATCCCGGCTTCGAAACCGGCCCCGGATATCGGACGCAGAAATCCGTTGAGGCGATGGGGCGGTTTTCTGCCCAGACCAACGAGAAGCTCCCGCCTGAGGAGAAGGCGCGGGCAAATCGCGGCGAGATGGATTTCTGGGACTATGACCGTCATGGCTTCATCATTGCCGGCTCTCCGGAGCGGGTGCGCCAGCGTCTCGAGGACATGGTGAAGGAGCTGCGCGTCGGCCAGCTCATCGGTTGCCTGCATATGGGCAATCTCGATGAGGAAACGGCGTCGATGAACACCCATCTGGTCGCCACCAGGGTGCAGCCGCACCTTGCCAACCTCTGGACGGGTTATGAGGACCGCTGGACTCCGGAAGCTGTCCGGAACGCCAAGCCCGTGCAGAGGGCAGCATGATGGAAGCCCTCGTCCAACCTCGCATCCACGCGCTCGGCGATACGTCGCTGCGCGTCTATCAGGGCGGCACCGGCGCGCCGTTGGTTTACCTCCACGGCTTCGAGCAGCATCCCGGTGCTGCCGGCTTCCTCAACCGTCTTGCCGAAACGCGGGAAGTTCACGCGCCGGAGCATCCCGGCTTCGGCCAGTCGGGCGGGTTTGCCGGCCTCACCGACATTCTCGACCTGATCCTGCACTATCGCGCTTTCCTGACGCCGATCGTGGAACAGCACGGTCCGGTGGATCTCGTCGGCCACTCGCTGGGCGGCATGTTCGCGGCGGAAGTCGCTGCCGTCTGCCCCGATCTCGTGCGCCGGCTGGTGCTGGTGAATGCCTATGGGCTGTGGCTTGACGATCATCCGATGCCGGACCCCTTCGTGATCCCGAAGGTAGAGTTGGATGCCGCGAAATGGGCTGATCCTGCCGCTGCGGCGGCCGAGCCGAACAGTTTCGACGGCGACCCGAAGCATTACGTCTTCTATCGCAGCCAGAATCTGGGTTCGGCCTCGAAATTCATGTGGCCGATTCCTGATCGCGGACTGGCGCGGCGGCTGAAATATCTGCGCGCCCCGACCCTGATCCTGCACGGTGCCGAAGATGGATTGGTGCCACCGATCTATGCCGAGGCGTGGGCGGCTGCGATCGCCGATTCCGAGGTGGAAATTCTGCCCGGTGCCGGGCACTTGCCGATGTTGGAGGCCGAGGACGCCTTCATCGCCGCGCTCCAGCGCTTTCTGGGTTGAGGGAGGCGCAGGATGACTGGCGAACCAATTTCGGGCCGGGCGAAGGTCAACGGCATCGAATTGCAATACGAGATCGGCGGCGAGGGCCCGCCGCTGGTGCTGATTTCCGGGCTCGGGCAGAACATGCTGGCCTGGGCCGGTGTCGTGAACGAACTCCGCAAACATCATCGTACGGTGGTGTTTGACAATCGCGGCACCGGACGCAGCGAGGTGCCGACCGGCCCCTATACGATTGATGCCATGGCCGACGATGTGGCCGGGTTGATCGAGCATCTGAAACTGGGCCCGACCGCGGTCGTCGGCTGGTCGCTTGGCGGCTCGGTGTTGCAATCGCTGTTGATCCGCCATGGCGGCCTGCTGCGGTGCGGGGTGCTGCTCAACGCCCTGCCGTCCTACACCACCGTCCAGCACCGCTGGCTCGATGCCCAGCTGGCGCTGCGCCGCAGCGGTATCCCGCTTGAGGCGCTGGCAACGATGACCTTGCCGTGGGCGCTGACGCCATTGACCTTGTCGGACCATGACCGCACGGCGGAGCTGGTGGACATGATGATGCGCAACCCCTGGCACACCGCCTACGAGGGCTATGCGGGGCAGAGCGAAGCCATCCGCGACTACGACTCCCGACCGAGACTGCCGGACGTTACCACGCCGACGCTGGTGCTGGTCGGTGCGGAAGACGTGCTCACCCCGATCGCTCAGGCGCAGGAGATCGCGCGCCATATTCCCGGCAGCGACATGGTGGTGCTCGGCAAGGGCGGTCATTCCATGGTGCTGGAATACCCACAGGACGTGTTGGGCACGATCCTGCCGTGGCTTGCCCGCTACAACAGTTCCAAGCCGGCTGGCTAGACGGCAAATCCTGCAAGCGACGATACCTGAACTACGGAGGAAGACATGCGGCTATCCGGCAAACTCGCGGTGATCACCGGCGGTGCCAGCGGTCAAGGATTGGCGTCGGCGCGGCTGTTCCTGCAGGAAGGCGCGCGCGTCGTCCTCCTCGACTGGAACCGCGACAAGGGTGAGGCCGTGGCGGCCGAGCTTTCGGCACTGGGCACGGTCGCGTTTTTCGCCTGTGATCTGGGCGATGCGGATCAGGTGGAGAAAACCTGCGCCGACATCCTGGCGCAGCATGGCACGCCCGACATCCTCTTCAACAATGCCGGGATCGGCTATTCCCAAACCGCCAGCTATCCCATGGTGTCGATCTTCGAGACCAGCCTCGAGGCCTGGAACGACATCCTGCGGATCAATTTGACGGGCGCGTTCCTGATGACGCGCTATCTCGGGGCAAAGATGGTCGACGCCAAACGCGGGTCGGTGATCTTCAACGCCTCGATTGCCGGGATCGTCGGCCAGAAGAACATCGACGCCTATACCGCCTCGAAAGGCGCGCTGGTTGCGCTGACCCGCGCGCTCGCCGCGTCGATGGGCGAACATGGAATCCGCGTCAACGCCATTGCCCCCGGCGCGATCGACACCCCGATGCTGGCGCCAGCGCTCGCTAACAGTGGCGTAGTGGAGCGGTTGGAAGCCACGCCGCTGGGCAGGCTTGGAACGCCTGAGGACATCGCCGGTTTGGCGCTGTTCCTTGCTTCCGACCATTCCAGCTTTGTCACCGGCCAGATCATCGCCTGCGACGGCGGTCGCGTTGCCATCTGAAAGAGAACGTCATGATTTTTGTCTGTCCAAGTGAATATCTGAAAGAGATCACGCCGGAGGTGCTGGCTGCGCATCGCGACTGGCTGCGCGCAGGCGTCGAGGCGGGCACGGTGATCTCGGCCGGACGGCGTGATCCGGCAACCGGTGGCGTTATCATTCTGCGCGCGCCTGATACGGCAAGCGCCCGTGCCTTTCTGGAGGCCGATCCCTTCAGCCAGCAGGGCATTTCCCGCTACGACTGCATCGGCTATTCCCCCACTCTCGGCAGCCTGGAAGGCTGAAGTCATGGCCGGGCGGTTCACTGGGCAGATCGTTTTCGTGACTGGCGGCGCGTCGGGGATTGGTAAGGCCTGTGTCCGCCGTCTTGTCGCGGAAGGCGCAAAGGTGGCCATCGCCGACGCTGATGGCGCGCGGGCCACCGCACTGGCGGTCGAACTCGGTCCGGATCACGCGCTGGCCGTCGCTGTGGATGTCGGCGATGCCGATGCGGTGGAGGCAGCCATGGCCCGGTGCGCGGCTGTACTCGGCGCGCCATCG
>JBEBXE010000076.1:0-11514 GCA_040391705.1 Aerobium aerolatum | reverse complement strand
TCGACGCCAGCGGCGAGGCGACGCTGTCGGTTCTGGCCGGCGCACCGCTCAGCCTCGAAGGCGGCGCGTCCGCGCATCTTCAGCCGGCCTCGTTTCCGCTGCGCATAGGCGGCGTGCCGGAGGGTGTCGAAGTCGACCGCGCGCTTCTGGCGTCGCTGATCGTTGAACATAACAAGACCGCCGAGATGCCGATCCTGCGCGCCGACGGTGGGGTGATGTCGCGCCTGCCGCTGACCAACGATATCTGGTGGATGGCCATCGATCTCGATACCGACGGCATCAGCAGCGCCAGCCTCACCGACGTCGAATTCAAGGCGCGCGAGCTTGCCTGGCGCAACCTTGAGGTGTTGCGGCGTCACCCCGGTTTCGAAAACGCTTACTTGGTGTCGACCGGCCCGCAGATCGGCGTCCGCGAGACGCGGCGTCCGCTGTCGCGCGCCGACGTGGTCGAGCAGGACGTGATCGACGGGCAGCGCTATGACGACGGTATCGCCCGTGGCAGCTGGCCTGCCGAAGTGCACGAAGCGCCGGGCAAGGCGCGGTTCGTCAATATTGGCGGCGACGGGTTCTTCGACGTGCGCGCCGGCGCGCTGGAAGCAACCGGCATCGACAATCTTCGCCTGGCTGGCCGGGTCATCGGTGCAGATACCCGCGCCTACGGTTCGGTGCGGGTGATGGGAACGGCGTTTGCCACCGGGCACGCTGCCGGCATTTCCGCAGCCCTGGGCGCAAATGGCGAACGAACGGATGTCGCCAAGCTTCGCTTGACGCTGGAAGGACAAGGCGCCCTCGTCTGAGGGTGGCCGGGAGGAATTTGATGGAACCGACTGCATCCCTCGCGGATAGCTATGATCTGATCGTGCTCGGCAGCGGCGCGGCCGGCCTTTCGGCGGCCGCTACGGCTGCCAGCCGTGGCCTGAAGGTGCTGGTCCTTGAAAAGGACGCGCATTTCGGCGGCGCTTCGGCGATCTCCGGCGGCACAATCTGGGTGCCCGGCACGGCGCAGGCCAGTGCCGCGCAGCTCGACGCCTCGCTCGACACCGCGCGCACCTATCTGCTCAACATGCTCGGTGAGGGTGCGGACACGGCGCTGATCGACGCGTTCCTGGCGCGGGGCGCGGAAGCGTTGGCGTTTCTCGAGGACAAGACAGAGCTGGAATTCCGGGTCCGGCCAGTGTCTCCCGACTATCACATGGAAATCGACGGTGCGTCCGAAGGCGGGCGGGCACTGGAAATCCTCGAATATGACGGCAGCCGCCTCGGCAAGCGTTTCGCCGAGTTGCGCAAGCCGCCGGAAGGCATGCTGCTGTTCGGTGGCATGATGGTCAACCGGGTCGACATCCAGCATTTTCTCAACATGCGCCGGTCGCTGACGTCGCTGGTCCACTGCGTCAAGCTGGTGGCCGGCTTCGCCAAAGACCGGCTGTCGCATGCACGCGGCACGCGCCTTGTCGTCGGCAATGCGCTGGTCGCGCGGCTGGCTCGTTCGGTGCTCGATCTCGGTGTCGACCTGCGTACCGGCCTGACTGCCCGCCGCCTGATCGTTGAAGACGGCGCGGTGTGCGGCATCGTCGTCGACACGCCCAAGGGCGAGCGCGACATCCGTGCCCGGGCAGGGGTAATTCTTGCCACCGGCGGCTTCGGCGCGGCGCAGGATGCTGGACAATGGCGCACGGCAACCGACGCGGATCACCGTTCGATGTCGCCAAAGGGCAATGTCGGCGACGGTCTTTCGCTCGCCGCCGATGCTGGTGCTGCCCTTGGCGAAGGGTTGATCTCCAATTTCTACTGGGCTCCCGTCTCGGTCATGACCAATGCCGACGGCACCGAAGAAAAGTTCCCGCATCTCGTCACCGACCGGGCCAAGCCGGGTCTGATCGCCGTCAACCGTGACGGACGCCGCTTCGTCAACGAGGCCGATTCCTATCATCGCGTCGTGCTGGCGATGCAGGCTGAGCCGCAGCTCAACGCGCCGTGCCACCTGATTTGCGACGCGACAGCGCTGACCGCCTATGGCATGGGACTGGCGCGGCCAGCGCCCGGCTCGAACGCGGCGCTGGTCAAGAACGGCTACCTGATCAAGGCCGGCAGCATCGAAGAACTGGCCGACCGCATCGGCGTCGAGCGCGACGCGCTCGTCGAGACGGTCAAGCGCTACAATGCGGCGGCCGAAAAGGGCCTCGACCCGGAATTCGGCAAGGGCAGCAGCTCCTACAACCGTTCGCTGGGCGATCCCAATCACACGCCGAACGCCTGCCTTGCGCCGATGGTCAAGGCACCGTTCTATGCGGTCAAGCTGGTCACCGGCGACCTTGGTTCGGCTCGTGGCGTGCGCACCGATGCCCACGCTCGTGCCATCGATGCCAGCGGAGCGCCGATACCGGGGCTATACGCCGCAGGCAACGACATGAATTCCGTCATGAACGGAACCTATCCGGGGCCGGGCATCACGCTCGGGCCGGCACTGACTTTCGGATATATCGCTGCGCTCGACGCCGTCGCGCGCCTGCAGGAACACGCTCAGGAGGCATGACACGATGATCTACGAAATGAGAACCTACACGCTGAAGCCGACGCGGATGGCCGATTGGCTCGCGCTGTACAAGAACCATGCTCTGGCAGCACAACAGGAACATCTCGGCAATCTCGTCGGTTTTTTCACCACCGAGTTTGGAGTCGCCAACCAGGTTGTCCATATCTGGGCCTATGCAAGCCTCGATGATCGTGCTGCACGCCGCGCCACCATGGCGGCAGATCCGCGCTGGGCGGAGTTCAGCGCGAAGAACAAGGAACTCGACGCCATCGTCGAATTGAAATCTGCCATCCTCAAGCCGACGGATTTTTCGCCGCTCGCATGAGGACAGGTCATAACGGATAGTCGATGAACGCCACCGCTGCACTTTTCCCGGATTTCCGCGAAATCGAGGTCGAGACCTCGGGCGCACGGCTTTCTGCTGTTGTCGGCGGGGCGGGGCGACCTGTCCTGCTGCTGCACGGCTATCCGCAGACCAAAGCGGCCTGGCATCGCGTTGCCGGGCCACTGGCGCGCCAGTTCACCGTCATCGCCGTCGATCTGCCGGGCTATGGCGACAGCAAGGTTGTCGAGCCGCCTCTGGAATGGGGCAGCAAGCGCTGGATGGGCGGCCAGGTGCACGAGCTGATGATGTCGCTGGGACATCACAGCTATGCCGTCGTCGGTCACGATCGTGGCGCGCGCGTCGGCTACCGCATGGCGCTCGACCTGCCGGAGACCGTCACCGCGTTTGCCTCTCTGGCGGTGGTGCCGACGTCCGACATGTGGATCGGTGCCGACAAGAAATTCGGCATGGGCGCGTTCCACTGGTTCATGATGGCGCAGCCTTTCGATCTGCCGGAGCGGTTTCTTTCGGCTGATCCCGACTATTTCCTCGATCTGACGCTGACCAAGATGGCCGGCGGGCTCGACCTGCTCGACCCGGTTGCACTTGACGAATATCGCCGGGTATTCCGCGATGCGTCGGTGCGTCACGCGATGTGTGAAGATTACCGGGCGGGCGCCGGCATCGACGAGCGTCACGATCTGGAAGACCGCAGCAAGGGCCGCAAGCTGGCTCAGCCAGTGCTGGTGCTGTGGGAAGAAGGCAGAACGTTCGGTGGCGGCCGTGTGCCGATCGACATCTGGCGCGATTGGGCTGCCGATGTCTCCGGGCGCGGTTTGCAAGGGGGCCACCTGCTTGCCGAGCGCGCCGCCACCGACGTTCTTGCCGATCTCGTGCCGTTTCTGGAGCGCGCCTGATATGGCGGGAAAAGCTGCAGCAGACATGCCTGGCAAAGGCGGTGGACCGGTGCTCAGCCTGCGCCAGATCGAGGTGTTTCACGCCGTCGTTCTCGCTCGCTCGATCACCGCTGCGTCGAAGGTTCTGAATGTTTCGCAGCCGTCGCTGAGCCGCACCATCCGGCGGATGGAAGATCTGCTCGGCATCGAATTGTTCTCCCGCGAGCGCGGCGGTTTGATCCCGACATCGGAAGCGCTGCTGATTTTCGGCGAGATTGACAACATTGTGCGTCAGATTTCTGGTCTTTCGGGCCAGATTTCGCGTATTATTGATGGCGAAGCTGCGGTTTTTCGCGTCGGTGCGACCGCAAGTGCGGCGCGCGCGCTGGTGCCGCAGGCGTTGAAGACGCTGTCGGTCAAGGTGCCGTCGCTGGAATTGTTCTTCGACGTGCTGTCGGTCGACCAGATGGAAGACTACCTCGTCAGCGGGCGCGGCGAGGGGCTGGTCACGATCGCCGATATGCAGCATCCGCTGATTGCGTCGGAGCAGGTCGGCAAGGCGGAGCTGGTGGCCATCGTGCCACGCACCCACCCGTTGGCGCAATTTGAGACGATTGCGGCGCGTGATCTGGAGGGCGTGGATTTCATCGCCTTTCCGGAGTTCGGCGCCCACCACGCGGTGATCGACAAGTTCCTCAAAGCCGCAGGCGTCAGCGTCAATATCAAGGCGGTGGTGCGGTTTTCGGATACCGCCCTGGCGCTGGCCAATCAGGACATGGGGCTGGCGCTTGTCGACGCTCTGGCGGTAATGGGTCCGATCGGCAATGATGTGGTGGTGCGAAAGTTGGAGCACCCGCCGGAATTTCAAGTCTCGGTTGTTTGGAACAGGAAGCGTCCGCGTTCCAACAACTTGAGAAACCTGATTAATATACTTCATCGAAGGCTGCTGGAGGAAACGACCCAGCCCGCCTGAGGAGGGCATGCCTTGAAGGCATGACTGGCGAGCAATTCGGTTATTGAAGGTCAGCGTTGCAACTGGCAACACAGCCCGGAAAATAGCCCGATAGAGGCAAAACTAGGAAGGAAGAAACAGATATGCAGAAATTTTCCCTGAACAGACGACAGGCGCTTCTCGGTGCCGGCGTAGCCGGTGCGATGTTTGGCCTGGGCTTTCCGGCACGCGCCGACACCAAGGTCAACCTTGGCGTTATCCGCCTTGCCAGCCATGCACCGAGCTTCATTGCTTTCGAGCGCGGCTACTACAAGGATGAAGGTCTCGACGTCGACCTGAAGTACTTTGAAGCTGCACAGCCAATGGCTGTGGCAATCGCGTCCGGCGATGCCGACTATGGCGTCACTGCCATGAGCGGTGGCCTTATCAGCCTGGCTGAAAAAGGCGTCATCAAGGTGATCGGCGGCGCGCTGACGGAAGAAAAGGGTCTGGTCGGAGCGATCATCCTGGCGTCGAACAAGGCCTACGAAGCCGGCCTGACGTCTCCGAAGGAACTTGCTGGCAAGAGCTTTGGCATCACCACCACCGGCTCGTCGTTCCACTTCATGGCGCACAAGATCGCCCAGGCCAACAACATCCCGTTGTCCGAGATCACGCTGCGTCCGCTGCAGAAGGTCGGCGCTGTCATCGGCGCGCTGTCGTCGGGCCAGATCGACGCATGGGCCATCCAGCCCAGCATCGCCAAGAAGCTGATCGCCGAAGGCGCTGCCAAGCAGATCGGCCTCGTCTCCGACTACGCGCCTGACTATCAGGTCACCACGGTGTTCACGTCGACCGCCAACGCCGCCAACGAACGCGCGAAGACGGAAGCCTTCATCCGCGCCTATTCCAAGGCCGTTGCCGACTACAACGCTGCGTTTGTCGACAAGACGGCATCCGCTGAAGAAGTCGATGCGCTGGCGAAGATCTGCCACAAATATGTGGAAGCTGATCTGCCATTCGAGCAGGCCAAGACCAATCTGGTCGAGGGCTCGATGCGCATCAACAACAACCTCGCTCTCTCGCTCGGCTCAGTGACCGAACAGCTTGACTGGTTCAAGTCCGAGGGCATGGTCAAGGATGCCATCACCCCAGAGATGCTGTTCGACACGTCCTACGTCGAGACCATCTAACTTATCGACTTCAACATTGAATTGCGGAGGCCCGACGCGGGCCTCCGCTGGAGCTCCCCATGGATTTGCGGATCGACAAAGTCAGCCATACGTATGGTGCCGTAGAGGTGTTGCGCGATATTTCGCTCGATATCCCCCAAGGCCAGATCGTATGCCTTATCGGGCCTTCCGGATGCGGAAAGTCCACGCTGTTGCGTTTTCTCGGTGGTCTGGAGGTGCCGACGTCCGGTTCCGTCCTGCAGATCGGCGAGCCGAGCAGCGACTCCCTCAATCCGCTGACCTACGTGTTCCAGCACTTTGCGCTGCTGCCGTGGCGCACCGTCGAGGGCAATATCCGCCTCGTGCTTGAAGATCATGGCATCAGCGGCACCGAGATGGACAAGATCATCACGGACGTGCTGGCACGCACCCGTCTCTCGGACTTCAGGACCGCGCTGCCAAAGCAGCTGTCCGGTGGCATGAAGCAGCGCGTGGCGATCGCCCGCGCCCTTGCCGTACGTCCCGCCGTCATGCTGATGGACGAGCCGCTGTCAGCGCTCGACAGCCAGACGCGCGAATTGCTGATGGACGACCTTGTCGGGTTGTGGACCCGCCAGCCGTTCACCGCCGTCTACGTGACGCATAATCTTGCCGAAGCCGTGCGCCTCGGCCACCGCATCGTCGTTCTGTCGCGGCGTCCTGGCCGCATTCGCGATATCGTCGACATCGACATGCCGCTGGACCAGCGTTCGCTCGGAAACCCGGAGCTTGAAGCCAAGCAGCAGCAGCTGTGGGAGCTGATGCGCGAAGAAGCCGCCGCTGCAGATCAGGAGTTGCTCAATGTCTGACGTCGTGGTTCGCTCCGTCAAATTCCGCGGTCGTGGCTTCGAGCCGTCGCATATTCGTGGCATCGGCCTGGTCGTTTTCGTCGTTCTGATAGCGATTGCCGAGATAGGCACCCGCAGCGGCTTCATCACCTCGCTGACGCTGCCCTATCCGTCGGCCGTGCTCGACACGCTGGTCCAGCTCTACAATACCGGCCTGCTGTGGAAGCATCTGCTGCCGTCGCTGAACCGGCTGATCGTCGGCGCGTCGCTCGGCATCGGCGTCGGCATTGCGCTCGGCGTGCTGATCGGTCTGTTCAGTCTGGTGCGCGCTGGCCTGGTGCCGCTCGTCGCCGCGCTGTTCCCGATCCCGAAGATCGCCCTGCTGCCGCTGTTCGTGATCTGGTTCGGCATCGACGAAACCTCGAAATATGCGCTGATCGCGTTCGGCACCTTCACGCCCACCGTCGTCGCCACCTATGGCGCGGTTGATAACGTCGATCGCAGCCTGATCCGCATGGGCCAGAGTTTCGGCCTGTCGTGGTGGTCGATCGTGCGCAAGATCGTCGTGCCGGGTGCGTTCCCAGCAATCCTGTCGGGTCTGCGCGTGTCGATCTCGATTGCCATCATCCTGTTGGTTGCAGCCGAGATGCTGGGCGCGGAATACGGTATTGGCGCGTACATTCTGGAAGCCGGCGCGCTCTACGATCTCGAACGCCTGTTTGCTGGCGTCACCATCCTGTCGCTGATGGGGCTGGCAACCAACTGGGTGATCGGGCTGGTCGAGAAACGGTTCCTTGGCTGGCGCGGCTAGTCTCGGACGAGATCCGAGGCTGTAGCCGAGCGTGAGATCGATCTTCGTGCGCCCGCAACGCGCACGAAGTTTCCGCCCACGAAATATCGAAGGTATTCAAGATGCTGGCCTTGCAGAAGATGCGGCCCGAGGCAGGCTTTGACCTGCGCCACGTGCCCGAAATTTCACACCTTGCCGCCGACGAAGTTCTGGTGCGCACGCAAGCGACCGGGGTCTGCGGCACCGATCTGCATATCGCGGCCTGGACGCCGGGATATGAGTCGATGCAATCGGCGATGCCGGTGACGCTCGGCCATGAATTTGCCGGGACCATCGTGGCGGTGGGCAGCGCGGTCGACGCCAGCGCAGTCGGAACCCACGTCACGGCGCGCCCTTCCGTCGTCTGCGGTCACTGCGATGCTTGCGTTGCCGACGACGCGGACAACTGCACCGGCCGTCGTGGCATCGGCATCGGTCGCAACGGCGCGTTTGCGTCGCATGTCGCCGTGCCGTTCGCCAATTGCGTGGCGTTGCCGGAAGGGCTCGACTTCGAGATCGCCGCCCTGACCGAACCGATGACGGTATGCGCCGAGGCCGTCGACACCGGCGAGGTGAAGGCTGGTGACCGGGTGCTGGTGCTGGGTCCCGGTTTCATCGGACAGGGCATTGCCTTGTTTTGCGAGGCGGCGGGCGCTGCGCAAGTCGTGATCTGCGGTCACAATGATGGCCCGCGGCTGCAGACGCTCAACGAACTCGGTTTTGCCGACACGGTCGACACCGCCGGCTCGACGCTGACCGAGGCGCTGGCACCCTATCTGGCGCGTGGCGGCTTCGATGTCGTCATCGAGGCGACGGGCGCGCCGCAGGTGGTGCCCGAGGCGCTGGGCTGCCTGAAGAAGCGCGGCATTTTCGTTGTCGCCGGCATTCATCCGCGCCCGGCCTCGATCGATCTGACTGTGCTGGTGCGCAACCATCAGCAATTGCGCGGCTCCTACCGCGCGCCGACCGCGACCTGGGGACGGGTTCTCGACTACCTCGCTGCCAACCAGCAGCGGGTGCGCGGGCTGATCACCCACCGCTTCGACCTCGCCGACGCCGGCGACGGGTTCGCGCTGGCGCAGCAGAAGACGGCGTCGAAGGTCGTCATCCTTCACCCGCAGGATTAAGAGACCGATGTCAGATCAAACTCCCGCCTTTCTGGCGTTGTGGAACAAGTTCGACGCCGCGCTGCTCGATGAATACGAATGCTGGCACACATTCGAGCACGTGCCTGAAAGGGTGAGCGTACCGGGTTTCGTCGCGGCGAAGCGCTATGCGCAGGGCGAGGGCGCCCAGCGGCTGTTCTTCACCCTCTACGACATCGGTTCCCTCGAAGTTCTTGAAACTGCAGCCTATGCAGAGCTCATCAACCAGCCGAGCGCCTGGTCGGAGCGGATGCGTGTTTTCTTCAGTGGCTTCCGTCGCTTTCCGTGCCGGCCGCTGGCGGCAGCGGGCAGAGGCATTGCGGCGACGGCCGCGACGCTGACATTGCCGTTGGGATCAGAAGCCGACGCCGAACGGCTCGCAGCTCCCCTGCGCGAGTTGCTGGCGCGGGGCGGCATCACCGCGTTTCGGCTCGGTGTCTCCATCGTCAACCCGCACTACAAGGTGTTCGAGCAGGATTTCGTCGCCACCGAAGCCAGCGCGGTTGCGGTGGTGGTGATCGAGGCGACCACCCGCGAGGTCCTGACTGAAGCGACCCGTGCGCTGGCCCAACCGGTTGGCGCGATTGCTGACGGCGCAAATCCAGAGTGGGAGATTTTCGACCTGCTCTATGCGATCAGTCGACAGGAGCTGGCGCAAAACGACCGCTGGCGCACCCCGGAGCGGGACGATCTGCGTGCGTTGTTTTCCGACCGCTAGAGCAAACTGACCCCCTGACATTTCCCGGATTACGCAACAGGAGTTGACCGCACGGTCAGCTTCGGGGACAAAGGACCTTACTGCCCTCTGAAAAATGGCTATTATGACCTTGCGGTCTCGCCGCATTCAGGACGTTCGCCATTCGCTCGCAGCAGAAGGAGACGCTTTGCACCCGGTTCGCATTTCGCAAAATCCTGACATTCTGGGTGAGAGCCCCGTTTGGGATGTTGAGTATCAACGCCTGTTCTGGGTCGATGGCATTCAGGCCATTGTCCATTGCTATACGCCGGCGACCGGGGATATCCGCGATCTGCAGATGCCGTCGAAAGTCGGCGCTGTCGGGCTTGGCGAAGACAACCAGCTCGTCGTCGGGCTGGCCGATGGCGTCTATGCCGTTGATGTCGACAGCGGCGCTGTTGCGCCGATCTTCCAGCTGGACCCGCCGAACCCGCATGTGCGGTTCAATGACGGGCGCGTCGACCGCCAGGGTCGTTTCGTGACCGGCACCATGGGGACGCTCGAAGATACGCCGTTGGGCGAGCTTTACCGCGTCACTGGCCGGGAGGGCGGCGCCGAGCTGCTTGCCAACGGCATCCGGATCACCAATTCCCTCTGCTTCGGCGCCAATGGCGACGAGATGTATTTCGCCGACAGCCTCGATCGGATGATCCGCAAATACAGCTACGGCACCGACGTGCGCACCCTCGACAGCCCGATGCTCTGCATCGACACGGCACCGTTCGATTCCAGCCCGGACGGCGCGGCGATCGACACCGAGGGATACCTCTGGGTCGCACTGGTCCAGTGCGGCAAGGTTGCCCGCTTCGCACCCGACGGGCGGCTCGACACCACGATCGACACGCCGACAGACATGCCGTCGTCGGTCGGGTTCGGCGGCAAGGACATGACGACCTTGTTCATCACCTCGATCCGGTCGACGGAATCCGGGCGGGCGATCAGCCGCCACCCGGATGCCGGGCATCTGTTTGCCATCGAGGATATCGGCGTCACGGGCGTGCCGGAGCCACGGTTCCGGTTCTAGAGCCCACTGGCATGCTTCATGGATGTGAAACTAGGCACGCGCGACAGACGGCGGTTGATCGCTAGGTCAACACCGGCTCAACTCCAGGTGCCTTGCAGCATATCGCTGCGACAGTCGGGATTGGGAGGTCTCCATATGCGCGTAGACGCTCATTTCCATGTCTGGGACCTGGAGGCGCATCGCTATCCCTGGCTTCAGGATGGTGCGCCGGTGGTTCGGGTTTACGGCAGCTCGGCACCGCTGCGGCAGTCCTATCGGATCGATGACTATCTCGCCGACGCCCGCGCCAGCGGGGTCGAGGCTGGCGTCTACGTCCAGTGCGGCATGCAGGACCCGCTGGAGGAAGCCAGATATGTCCAGTCGCTCTCCGATGGCGGCTTCCCCATCATGATCGTCGGCTACGCCGACATGAGCGCAGACGGCGCATGCACGATGCTGCAACGGTTTGCCGAGGTGCCGAATGTCAGGGGCATCCGTTTTTCGATCGCCTGGGATGCCGACCCCGCCGTGACGTTTGCACACGCGCCGGTGGCGCTTGGCGACGGCAATTTCGGGCGCGCCTTTGCAAAGCTCGGGGAACTGGGCCTGCGCCTCGACTGCATGCTCTACCCGGCCCAGATGCCAGAGTTCGCGACTCTGTGCGCACAGCATCCGTCGACGGCGGTGGTGATCAACCACACCGGAATGCCGCTGGAAGCCATTGATCCGGGACTGCAACGCTGGCGCGACGGCATGCGGATGCTCGCGGAGCAGCCACAGGTTTGCGTCAAGATTTCCGGCCTTGGCATGCTGGTGCATGACTGGACCACGACGGGTGCCGACTGGGCCGCAGAAATCATCAACGAGACCATCGAGATATTCGGCGTCGAGCGCTGCATGTTTGCAAGCAACTACCCCGTCGAGCGGCTGTCGTCCTCGTTTTCGGCAATGGTCCGGATCTACGAGAACGCAGTCGCCCACCGTTCCGAAGCCGACCGCCGCAAGCTGTTCGGCGACAACGCCCTCCATCTTTACGGGTTTTGATGATGATAAAAGCTGTGATCTACGAGCGGCAGGGACCTGCCGAAGACGTTTTGCAACTGGGCGAATTGGACAA
>JBEBXE010000075.1:0-11760 GCA_040391705.1 Aerobium aerolatum | reverse complement strand
CGATCTGCGTGCTCGACGAGGTCGATGCGCCGCTCGACGACCACAATGTCGAGCGTTTCTGCAATCTGATGGACGAGATGGCGGCAACGACGGAAACTCGTTTCGTCGTCATCACCCACAATCCGATCACGATGGCGCGGATGAATCGGCTGTTTGGCGTGACGATGGCGGAACAAGGCGTGAGCCAGTTGGTTTCCGTTGATCTCGAAGCCGCCGAACAGTTGCGCGAGGCGGTCTGAAGCGTGTCCGGCACGGAGATCACAATGTCGAACCCTGAATTCCCGACCGCCTTTGCCGCGCAGCTTTCCACTGCGCTCAAGGACATGCACCGTGCGCTGATCAATGCCGAGATCGGCGACGATCCGGTGTTGCAGAACAGTCCCTATACGGTGCTGTTTGCGCTGATCGGCGACCCGCGATTCAAATGGATGGGGATGCTGTCCCGGCTGATCACCCGGCTGGACGAGTTGATCACCGACCCGGCCGAGCAGGAGCCCGACGCGCTGGCGCAGATCGTCAGGGAGGCCCAGAACCTGGTCGGCGAGGGCGGCGGCGACGCAAGCGGATTTCGCATGCGCCACGTCATGGCCCTGCAAAAGGAGCCGGAAGTCGGGTTGGCGACCGGTAGACTGAGGAAGACCCTGGCCGACCGGCCTGTCGATCTCGGCTAGGCTTTATTCGCTCCACACCGCAAGTTCGTTGCCTGCGGGGTCGGCGAAGTGGAATCGTCGCCCGCCGGGAAACGCATAGATCGGCTGCACGATCCTGCCGCCAGCATCGGTCACCGCGTTGAACGCGGCTTCCAGATCGGCTGCATAGATGATCGGCAGCGGTTTCGCTTCAGGTTTGGCTGCTCCGTCGAATCCGCCATCCAGCCCCTCGGCAAAGGAAGAGTAGGACGGACCATAGTCGGTGAACGTCCAGCCGAAGGCGGCGCTGTAGAACGACTTCATGCCGTCGATCGTCCCGCCTGCGGCCTGCAACTCGATGTAGTTCAGCTTTCCGTCGAGTTTCATCACATCAGCTCCATTGTTCCTTATTTGTTCTAATTTTCACGCATCCGATTTGCAAGCGAAAACGCTCTCCCGGTGTTAATCGATTGATTTTCGGTCGTGGTTGGCTCGCCGCTTGCGTTTGCGCTTTCGCCACCTTATCGATCGGCGCGACCGGGAGCTTGTCCGGTCCGAAGGCTCGGGAGCGGAGTGTCAGTGATGACGAAATGGGTCTACAACTTCGGCGACGGTAGCGCCGAAGGCAGTGCGGCAGACCGGAATCTGCTGGGTGGCAAGGGTGCCAATCTGGCCGAGATGTGCAGCCTGGGGCTGCCGGTGCCGCCCGGATTTACGATCACGACCGAATTTTGCACCTGGCATTACGCCAACGGCCGCAGCTATCCCGACGCGCTGAAACAGCAGGTTGACGCGGCACTCGTCAGGGTTGGCGAGATCACCGGCCGCCGCTTCGGCGATCCGTCAAACCTGCTGCTGGTCTCCGTCCGCTCGGGCGCACGCGCTTCGATGCCGGGCATGATGGACACCGTTCTCAACCTCGGTCTCAACGACGAAACCGTCGATACGCTGGCGCGCGAGTCCGAAGACGCCCGTTTCGCCTATGACAGCTACCGCCGCTTCATCCAGATGTATTCGGACGTGGTGCTCGATGTCGACCACGGCCATTTCGAGGAAATCCTCGAAGACGAGAAGGCGCGTCTGGGCGTCGAGCTCGACACGGAATTGTCGGCTGCGCAGTGGCAGCATGTGATCCAGCTCTACAAGGAAAAGGTCGAGGAAGAACTCGGCCAGCCGTTTCCGCAGGACCCGCAGGAGCAGCTGTGGGGCGCAATCGGCGCCGTCTTCTCCAGCTGGATGAACCCGCGCGCCACCACCTATCGCAGGCTCCACGACATTCCCGCCAGTTGGGGCACTGCCGTCAACGTGCAGGCGATGGTGTTCGGCAATATGGGCGACACCTCGGCGACCGGCGTTGCTTTTACCCGCAATCCGTCGACGGGCGAAAAGCAGCTTTACGGCGAATTCCTCGTCAACGCGCAGGGTGAGGATGTCGTCGCCGGCATTCGCACGCCGCAGAACCTGACAGAGGCCGCCCGCATCGAGGCTGGGTCCGACAAGCCGTCGATGGAAAAGGTGATGCCGCAGGCCTACGCGGCATTCGTCGCCGTGGCAGACCGGCTGGAACACCATTACCGCGACATGCAGGACCTCGAATTCACCATCGAGCGCGGCAAGTTGTGGATGCTGCAGACCCGTTCGGGCAAGCGCACCGCCAAGGCGGCGCTGAAGATCGCTGTCGACATGGCGGCCGAAGGCCTGATTTCGACGGAAGAGGCGGTGCTGCGCATCGACCCGGCGTCGCTGGATCAGTTGCTGCACCCGACGATCGATCCGACAGCGGAGCGCAACATTGTCGGTATGGGCCTGCCTGCCTCGCCGGGTGCTGCAACCGGCGAGATCGTGTTCTCGTCGGACGAAGCGGAAGAAATGCGGGCGCAGAATCGCAAGGCGATTCTGGTGCGCATCGAAACCAGCCCGGAAGACATTCACGGCATGCACGCTGCTGAAGGCATCCTGACCACGCGGGGCGGCATGACCAGCCATGCGGCGGTGGTGGCGCGCGGCATGGGCAAGCCGTGCGTGTCGGGCGCGGGTTCGCTGCGCGTCGACTATCGCAACGCGACGCTGACGGCGATGGGGCAGGTGTTCCGCAAGGGTGACGTCATCACCATCGACGGTACCAGCGGCCAGGTGCTGAAAGGCTCGGTGCCGATGCTGCAGCCGGAACTGTCCGGCGACTTCGCCTCGATCATGGAATGGGCCGACGCCGCGCGCCGCATGAAGGTGCGCGCCAATGCCGAAACCCCGGCCGATGCGCGCATGGCGCGGTCGTTCGGCGCCGAAGGCATCGGCCTGTGCCGCACCGAACATATGTTCTTCGATGATGAACGCATCGTTGCGGTGCGCGAGATGATCCTGTCGGATTCGGAGACGGATCGCCGCGCGGCGTTGGCCAAGCTGCTGCCGATGCAGCGCTCGGACTTTGCCGAGCTGTTCGAGATCATGGCCGGCCTGCCGGTGACGATCCGGCTGCTCGATCCGCCGCTGCACGAGTTCCTGCCCAAGAGCGAAGAAGAAATCGACGACGTCGCCAAGGCGATGAACATCTCGGCCGACAAGCTGCGCCAGCGCACCGAAACGCTGCACGAGTTCAACCCGATGCTCGGCCATCGCGGCTGCCGGCTTGCGGTCTCCTATCCCGAGATTGCCGAGATGCAGGCGCGGGCGATCTTCGAGGCGGCCATCGACGCTGGCCAACGCACCGGCAAGCCCATCGTGCCGGAGGTGATGGTGCCGCTGGTCGGCCTGCTGAAGGAACTCGAATACGTCAAGGCGCGCATCGACGAAGTCGCCAAGGCGGTGATGGAAGAACGTGGCGTCCAGATCGACTATCTGGTCGGCACCATGATCGAACTGCCACGCGCCGCCATCCGCGCCCATGTCATTGCCGAGGCCGCCGAGTTCTTCTCGTTCGGCACCAACGATTTGACGCAGACGACGTTCGGCATCTCGCGCGACGACGCGTCGTCGTTCCTCGAAACCTATCGCCAGAAGGGCATTATCGAGAAGGATCCGTTCATCTCGCTCGATATCGAAGGCGTGGGTGAGCTGGTGCGTATGGCTGCCGAAAAGGGCCGCACCGCGCGCCCGGACATCAAGCTCGGCATTTGCGGCGAGCATGGCGGCGATCCGTCGTCGATCGCGTTCTGCGAGGAAGTCGGGCTCGACTACGTCTCGTGCTCACCCTTCCGCGTGCCGATCGCACGCCTTGCGGCAGCGCAGGCGGCGATCCGCAAGTAATGATGTGACAAGGCCGCTGCAGCATGCAGCGGCCGGACTGTCCTGCGTCCTTCGAGGCTCGCCGAAAGGGCTCGCACCTCAGGATGAGGACTGTTGTGCATCAAGCTCCCACCGCATGTTAGGTGTGAGCTTCGGGGCCACCACAGCTGGCGCGATCAGCCCCCTCCTTATCCTGAGGAGCGAGCGAAGCGAGCCTCGAAGGACGCACGCCCCTTTGATCAGCTGCGCAGGCCGGGGGCTTCCTGGCCGGTGCTGGCGACGTATTCGGTGTAGCCGCCGCCATAGGTCTGCACGCCGTCCGGCGTCAGCTCCAGCACGCGGTTCGACAGAGCTGCGAGGAAGTGGCGGTCGTGGGAAACGAACAGCATCGAGCCTTCATATTTCGACAAAGCTTCGACCAGCATTTCCTTGGTGGCGATGTCGAGGTGGTTGGTCGGCTCATCGAGCACCAGAAAATTCGGCGGATCAAACAGCATGATCGCCATCACCAGACGGGCCTTTTCGCCACCCGACAGCACGCGGCAGCGCTTCTCGATCTCGTCGCCTGAAAACCCGAAGCAGCCTGCCAGCGCCCGCAACGGCGCCTGGCCTGCCTGCGGGAATTTTCCCTCCAGCATCTGCAGAACGGTCAGCTCGCCTTCCAGAACGTCCATCGCGTGCTGGGCGAAATAGCCCATCTTGACGCTTGGCCCGCGCGACACCGAGCCGGAATCCGGCTCCGAGGCTCCGGCGATGAGTTTCAGCAGCGTCGACTTGCCGGCGCCGTTGACGCCGAGCACGCACCAGCGCTCGCGGCGGCGCACCTGAAAGTCGAGACCTTCATAGATGGTGCGGCTGCCATAGCTCTTGTGGACGTTCTTCACCGTCGCAACGTCTTCGCCGGAGCGTGGCGCAGGCAGGAAGTCGAAGCGGACCGTCTGGCGACGCTTGGGCGGCTCGACTTTCTCGATCTTGTCGAGCTTCTTGACCCGGCTCTGCACCTGGGCTGCGTGCGAGGCGCGTGCCTTGAAGCGTTCGATGAAGGCGATTTCCTTGGCCAGCATCGCCTGCTGGCGCTCGAATTGCGCCTGCTGCTGCAGTTCCGCCAGCGCGCGCTGCTCCTGGTAGAAGCCGTAGCCGCCGGAATAGGAGGTGAGGCTGCCGGCGTCGATTTCGACGATCTTGCCGACGATGCGGTCCATGAACTCGCGGTCGTGCGACGTCATCAGGATGGTGCCGTCATAGCCTTGCAGGAACGATTCCAGCCAGATCATGCTCTCGATGTCGAGATGGTTGCTCGGCTCGTCGAGCAGCATCGCATCGGGACGCATCAGCAGGATTTTCGCCAGCGCGACGCGCATCTTCCAGCCGCCCGACAGCAGGCCGACATCGCCCTCCATCATCTCCAGCGAAAAGCCGAGGCCGCCCAGCACTTCGCGGGCGCGCCCGTCGAGCGCATAGCCGTCGAGTTCGTCGAACTGGCCCTGAACCTCGCCGTAGCGATTGATGATCTCGTCCATGTCGTCGGCGCGGTCGGGGTCGCCCATTCCGGCTTCGAGATCCGCCATCTCGGCCATCAGCGCGCTGATCGGGCCGACGCCTTCCATGACTTCGGCAACGACGCTGCGGCCCGCCATCTCGCCGACATCCTGGCTGAAATAGCCGATCCGTACGCCCTTATCGACGGAGACCTGGCCCTCGTCGGGGGCTTCCTGCCCGGTGATCATGCGGAACAACGTCGTCTTGCCAGCGCCGTTGGGTCCGACGAGGCCGATCTTCTCGCCCTTCTGCAACGCTGCCGAAGCTTCGATGAAGACGATCTGCTGACCGTTCTGCTTGCTGATGTTTTCGAGACGAATCATAGAAAAAGGAACCCTGCATGGTGTTGCAGGGTCCCTTACGGGATGATTCGGGCGCGATAAAGAGGTTATCAGGCCAGTTGGCGCAGACCTTCTTTCGAAACCCAGCTTTCGCAGGCCGCCAGCGCCTTTTCGAAGCGGTCGAACAATTCGTTGAGCTGGGCTTCGGTGATGATCATCGGCGGGCAGAAAGCGATGCTGTCGCCGATGGCGCGCAGGATGACGCCATTGTCCTCGCAGAGTTTGGAGCATTGCGGGCCGACGCCCTTCTTCGGGTCGAACGAACGCTTGGTGGCCTTGTCTGCAACCAGCTCGACCGCGCCGACCAGACCGCAATGGCGGACTTCGCCCACCAGCGGGTGGTCGGTGACCTTTTTCATGCGGGCTTCGAACAGCGGCGCAATGGAGCGCACGTGTCCGACGATGTCACGCTTCTGGTAGATCTCGATCGCCTTGACGCCGAGAGCACAGCCGAGCGGATGGCCGCCATAGGTGAAGCCGTGGCCGAACGTGCCGATCTGCTTCGAATGGTCAACATAGGCCTGGTAGATGTCTTCCGGCACCATCACCGCACCCAGTGGTGCGTAGGCGGAGGTCAGCTGCTTGGCAGTCGAGATCGTCGTCGGCCGCATGTTGACTGACTGGCTGCCCCACCAGTTGCCGGTGCGTCCAAAGCCGGTGATGACCTCGTCGGCGATCAGGATGATGTCATGCTCGTCCAGCAGCGCCTGGATCGCCGGGAAATAGCCAGCCGGCGGGACGATGACGCCGCCTGCACCCATGATCGGTTCGGCGATCATCGCGGCGATGGTGTCGGGTCCCTCGCGCTCGATCAGATCGCGCAGCGAGCCGACGATGCGGTCGAGGAAATCCTGCTCGCTCTCGCCGGCCTGGCCGAAGCGGTAATAATGCGGGCAATCGGTGTGGAGCACGCGGTCGACCGGAAGGTCCCAGCCGATGTGGTTGTACGGCAGGCCGGTCAGCGACGCCGACATCACGGTGACGCCGTGATAGGCCTTCATCCGCGAGATGATCTTTTTCTTGTTGGGCCGGCCCATGGCGTTGTTCATGTACCAGGCGAGCTTGACCTGGGTGTCGTTGGCTTCCGAGCCCGAGGAGGTGAAGAACACCTTCGACATCGGCACCGGCGCGATTTCCTTGAGCTTTTCAGCCAGTTCGATCGCCGACTCGGTGCTTTTGGCGCCGAACAGATGGTAATAGGGCAGGGTGCGAAGCTGTTGCGTCGCCGCCTCGATCATCTCTTCGTCGCCGAAGCCGAGACCGGCGCACCACAGGCCGGACATGCCCTCGATATAATCCTTGCCCTGGGTATCGTAGACGAAGACGCCTTCGCCGCGCTCGATCACCAGCGGCTTGATTTCGCCGAGCCGGTGAATGGGGGTGTAGGGATGAAGCACCGACGAGATGTCGCGGGCTTCAAGATTGGTGAGCGGGACTGACTGGTTCATGTGCGACTCCATGCTGAGGCCGCACTCTAGCCGCGAAATGTCGTCCCGTTAAGGCCCGCTGCATGGGATGCAGGACGCGTTTCGGTATCCTGTCCGCGTGTCGTCAGGCGGCGTGGGGCCAGCATTCGGCCAGCCCGGCATAGGCCGACGCGATGGCCGCAATCGGCAGGTCGCTTTCAGCTGCGGGGCTGACATTGACGTCGCCGCTATCGCCATCGCACGGCAGATCGATGATGACGATTTCAAGCGCGCCCGGCTCGCCCATGGCGACCGCCGCCGTCCACCGCCCGGTTGCGCCGTCGCCAACTCGCATCTGGAACAGCAGCACGCCGCCAATGGCGTCGACCGTCTCGCGGATTGCAATTTCGAACCGGTTGTCCGCCGGTTCCTGTGCCTCGTTCTGAGCAGGATTCATCGGGAACCTCTCTTCATCGGCCACCCGCCCGATCCCGCAGCGTTTGCCCGGAAGGTGGCGGCTTTATGACGTGGGGAAAGCACCAGCTCGTTCTCGATGTCTCTGGACATGACCGGGCCTTCGGAACAATGTTGGGCCAACTGCAATGGAGGAATGCAATGCTTGGTTTGATGCAGGACTGGCCGCTGCTCTGTCACAAGATTCTCGATCATGCTGCCCATCAGCATCCGGATGTCGAGATCGTGTCACGATCAGTCGAAGGTCCGATCGTGCGGTCCACTTACGCCCAGTCCAGACTTCGCGCGCTGAAAATAGCGCAGTTGCTGGAGCGGGAAGGTTTTGGCGTTGGCGACCGCATCGCGACGCTGGCGTGGAACACCGGACGACATCTGGAAGCCTGGTATGGCATCATGGGCGCCGGCGCGGTCTACCACACGCTGAACCCGCGGTTGTTCCCGGAACAGCTCGCCTGGATCATGAACCATGCCGAAGACAAGGCGATTTTCGTCGACCTGACCTTCGTGCCGTTGCTGGAGAAGCTCGCGCCGCTGGTAAAGTCGCTGAAGCGGGTCATCGTGTTCACCGACGCTGCGCATATGCCGCAAACGACGCTGACCAACGCGATTGCCTACGAAGAGTGGCTGACGCAGGCCGACGGCGACTACCAGTGGAAGACCCTCGACGAGAACGACGCCTGTGGCATGTGCTACACGTCGGGCACGACGGGAGATCCCAAGGGCGTTGTCTATTCGCACCGCTCCAACGTGCTGCATGCGATGATGGCGGTGTCGCCCAACGCGATGGGCATTTCGGCCAAGGATGTTGTGTTGCCGGTGGTGCCGATGTTCCACGCCAATGCGTGGGGACTTGGCCAGAGCGCGCCGATGATCGGCGCCAAGCTGGTGATGCCCGGCGGCCGCATGGACGGCGAGGCGATCTACGAATTGCTCGACACCGAGAAGGTGTCGTTTACCGCTGCCGTGCCGACGGTGTGGCTGATGCTGCTGCAACATCTCGAGCAGACCGGCAAGAAACTGCCGTATCTCAAGCGCGTGGTCATTGGTGGTTCGGCCAGCCCGCGCGCCATGACGCAGAAGTTCCAGGACAATTACGACGTTGAAGTGATCCATGCCTGGGGCATGACGGAAATGTCGCCGCTTGGGTCGCTGTGCACGATGAAGCCGGCCTATGAGGGACTTGAGGGCGAAGCGCGCCTCGATATCCAGCAGAAGCAGGGGTATGCGCCGTTCGGCGTCGAGATGAAGGTCACCGACGACGCCGATGTCGAATTGCCATGGGACGGCAAGACGTTCGGCCGCCTCAAGGTGCGCGGACCTGCGGTTGCGCGCGCCTATTACGGCGGCACGGGGTCGGAGCAGTTCGACAGCGATGGCTGGTTCGACACGGGCGACGTCGCCCACATCGACACCCAGGGCTACATGCAGATCACCGACCGGGCCAAGGACGTGATCAAGTCCGGCGGCGAGTGGATTTCGACCATCGACCTGGAAAACCTCGCCGTGGGGCATCCGGACGTGGCCGAGGCCGCCGTGATCGGTGTGGTCCATCCGAAGTGGGACGAACGTCCGCTGCTGGTCGTCGTGCGCAAGCCGGGCAAGGACCCGTCGAAGGCCGATCTGCTGGCGTTCCTCGATGGCAAGGTCGCCAAGTGGTGGATGCCGGACGACGTGGCGTTTGTGGACGAAATCCCGCATACGGCGACCGGGAAAATCCAGAAAACGACGCTTCGCGACCAGTTCAAGGACTACAGACTGCCAACTGCATGAGTCGTGTCTCCATCGATCAGAGCCGCCGGGTTTCCTCGGCGGCTCAATGGGCCAAAACCCTCGCCAGCTTCGCGCTGGTGCTGGCCTGTACTGCTTCCGTCGGCCATCGCTATGCGATGGTCGAGACGGTTGCGTTCTTCTGGGTACTGGCGCTGGTGGCTGGCCTTGCGGTGCTGGCTTTGCTGGGAGCCGCCGTCGGGTTTGCAAGGCTTTGGACCAATGGCGACAAGGCCGGCAAGGCGTCGCTGGCCGCCATCTTCCTGGCGCTGATCGTGCTCACCCCGTTCGGCATCGCTGGCTATCTCGCCTACGCTTTGCCACCCTTGACCGATATTTCAACCGACCTGACCGAACCGCCACCGCTGGTGCGCGCCGCACGCCTGCGCACGGCCGACATGAACCCGATCCAGCCCTTGTCGCAGGAGGCGATCGCCGCCCAGCGTCTGGCCTATCCGGATGTGGCTGGACGCCGCTTCGACGGGTCGATGGAGCGCGTCATCAACGCGGTTCAGGTTGTCCTCACCGCGCATGGCTGGCAGCCGAAAGCGCCGTGGCCATCGGAGTTGCAGGCTGGCGACGAAATCGTTCTCGAGCTTGACGCGCCGAGCTTTATCCTGCGCCTGCCGGCAGACGCGGTATTGCGCCTGACTGACGAGGGCGAGTCGGTGTTCCTCGACATGCGGCTGAACGCGCGCTACGGGCCCCACGATCTCGGCGACAACGCGCGGCGCATCCGCAGCTTCATGAATGATGTCGACGCCGAATTCGCGCGTCAGTCGTTGCTGATCATCGACATTCCCGCCTCAAGCGAGGGTGAAAATCCCGTCAAGTGACGCGTCATTGTCCGTGGTGACGACGCCGCGCGCAACGAGGTCTTCGAGATGCGCGAACACCGACAGGCCGGCCGCGCCATGCAGGCGCGGGTCAGTGTCGCGATAGATCGCGGCGACGATTTCGGCAATGCGGCGATCGCCCTTGCGCAGGCGCTCGATGATCGCCCGCTCGCGCATCTTGCGATGTGAGCGCAGGCCGCGCATGAACGCCGCCGGCGACTGCACCGGGCCGCCATGGCCGGGCAGGAAGAACTTGTCGTCACGCGCCAGCAGCTTGTCGAGCGAGGTCATGTAGTCCGACATCGAGCCATCGGGCGGCGCAACGATGGAGGTGGCCCAGGCCATCACGTGGTCGGCCGAAAACAGGATGCCGGTGCCTTCCAGCGCAAACACCAGATGGTTGGCCATGTGGCCGGGGGTGTGAATCGCCCGCAGCGCCCAGCCGTCGCCTTCGACCAGCTGGCCGTCGGCGAGCAGCGCATCCGGCCTGAACGCGGTATCGCCGCTGGCGTCGAGCGCGTTGACCTCGCCAAGGTGCAGCGGGCGGGCAGGGCGGTGCGGGCCTTCCGCCACCACCAGCGCCCCCGTTGCTGCCTTGAGGCGTGCGGTGAGCGGTGAGTGGTCGGTGTGGGTGTGCGACACGAAGATGTGGCTGACGGGACGGCCGTCGATCGCCTTGAGCAGCGCTTGCAAATGCGCCTCGTTTTCCGGGCCGGGGTCGATCACGGCCAGCGTGTCGGTGCCGACCAGATAGCTGTTGGTGCCGTGAAACGTGAACGGGCTTGGATTGTTGACCGTCAGTCTGGAAACGCCGGCGGTGACAGGGACGGCTTCGCCATAGGCGGGCTCGAAGGTGATGTCGAAGTCGAGAGCCATTGCACGATTTCCTTGAGGTGTCTGCGGCGGGCAAAGCGATACGGCTCGCCGCATAACACGGAAGTGCACACAGGCAAAACCTCGCGACGCTCAGAGAGACGTCGGTAATTTGCGCTGATTTTAGTGAGCCCCACTCTTCGACAGCAGGTTCAGGACGAGAACCCCCGCAACGATCAGGCCTATTCCAACGAAACCTGCGAGGTCAGGTTTCTGTCCGTACATTGCCCACGCGAACGCTGCGACAAGGACGATGCCGCCACCAGCCCAAATGGCATACGCAATTCCGATGGGAATCCGGTCGAGAACCTGCGAGAGCAGGAAGAGGGCTGCTCCGTAGCCCACGACAACGATGATCGAAGGCGTAAGCTTGGTGAAACCTTCCGACGCTTTCATGGCGGTCGTGGCAATTACCTCGCCGACGATGGCAAGGGCGAGGATGGCATAAGCGGGCATTGGAACCTCCTGTCGTGAGGCTCCTAGTCACCAGAAAACCTGAAGTCCGTCACGCTCACGTTTTCGTGAATGTGTTGGATCTTAAGGGTCTGCGATTCTTCAGCAACAACGTGCCGATCAGATCTCGTTTGTTGCCGACGGTGCACAGCGCATGCTTTCGCGACGTCTCAACCATGCATTATACACTTTGCGCTAGGGTGCGGGCAGGGACAGAATG
>JBEBXE010000074.1:0-11798 GCA_040391705.1 Aerobium aerolatum | reverse complement strand
ACCGAGGTCACCTACGAAGACGGGCGCAAGGGCAAGATCAGCGCCACGGTGAAAATCGCCGACGCAAAGGTTCACCCGGCCTCGACACAATCCGCGCAGGAGGCCGCCGCATGAACCAGCACGTTGCGCCGGAACGACTGGCTGGCTCCGACGACGGCATCGCCAAGGGCGAGGTGTTGCTCAAGGTCGACAACGTGTCGCTGTCGTTTGGCGGCGTGAAGGCGATTACCGACATTTCGTTCGATATCCGCAAGGGTGAAATCCGCGCCATCATCGGGCCGAACGGTGCCGGCAAGACGTCGATGCTCAATGTCATCAATGGCTTCTACACCCCGCAGGAAGGCGTCATCACCTTTCGCGGCAAGCAGCGGCGGGCGATGAAACCGCACCACGCGGTGCTGCAGGGCATTGCCCGCACCTTCCAGAACGTGGCGCTGTTCAAGGGCATGACGACGCTCGAAAACATCATGGCCGGACGCTCCGTCCACATGCACCGCAACGTCCTGTGGCAGATGCTGTGGCATGGCCCGGCGCTCCGCGAAGAGATCGCGCATCGCGAGAAGGTCGAGGAGATCATCGACTTTCTCGAGATCGAGCACATACGGCGCACGCCGGTGGGCAAGCTGCCCTACGGCCTGCAAAAGCGGGTCGAGCTTGGCCGCGCGCTGGCGATGGAACCGTCGTTGCTGCTTCTCGACGAGCCGATGGCCGGCATGAATCTGGAAGAAAAAGAGGACATGAGCCGGTTCATCATCGACGTGAACCAGCAGCGCGGCACGACGATTGCGCTGATTGAGCACGATATGGGCGTGGTGATGGACCTTTCCGACCGCGTGGTCGTTCTGGACTACGGCAAGAAGATTGCCGACGGCGCGCCGGACGACGTGAAGAACAACCAGGCGGTTATCGACGCGTATCTCGGCGTGGCGCATTGATGGAAAGGAACTGAAATGAACGCTGTCCTGATCTCGCCTCTGATTTCGCTGATTGCCGGGGTGCTCATCCTCGTGATGCCACGGCTGCTGAACTACATCGTCGCGATCTATCTCATCATCATCGGCCTCGTCGGCCTGTTTCCGCAACTCGCCGGCTGATAGCCCGGCGAGCGCATGACCAGAGGGACGCCGGAATGGAATTTGTGCATCCGATCCTGATCCAGCCGTTCGCGGACATGATGTCTGCGCCCGACTTCCTGATTCAGGTGCTGTGGGAGGGAACGGTTTCCGGCGTCCTCTATTCGCTGATCGCGCTCGGCTTCGTGCTGATCTTCAAGTCGTCGCGCATTCTCAATTTCGCGCAAGGCATCATGGTGGTGTTTGCGGCGCTGACGCTGGTCGGGCTCTACGAGCGCGGCGTGCCGGCATGGCTGGCGCTGCCGCTGACACTGGTGGTGATGCTGATTCTTGCGATCGCCATCGAGCGCGTGGTGCTGCGGCCGCTGGTCAACCAGCCCGACATCATCCTGTTCATGGCGACCATCGGCATCACGATGTTCCTGATCGGGCTCGGCGAGACGATTTTCGGCGGCGAAAACAAGCGGATGATCACGCAGGAGCTCGGCATTCCGACCGGCAACTTTGTCTTCGAGCCGTTCGGTGGCTTCGTGTCGATCGAGCAGAAGGACCTGACCGCCGTCATCGGCGCGATCGTGCTGGTGGTGCTGCTGCTGGTGTTCCTCAACAAGTCGAAGATGGGCCGCGCCATCCGCGCGCTCGGCGACGACCATCAGGCGGCGCTGTCGGTCGGCATCTCGCTGTCGACGATCTGGGTGCTGGTCTGGTTCATCGCCGGCATCATCGCGCTGGCCACCGGCATCGTCTGGGGCGCACGCGCCGGCGTCTCGTTCGCGCTGGAAGTGATCGCGCTGAAAGCGCTGCCGGTGCTGATGCTGGGCGGACTGGAATCGGTCAGCGGCGCAATCATCGGCGGGCTGATGATCGGCATTCTGGAAAAACTGTTCGAGATCTACTGGGGCCAGCCGCTGCTCGGGGGAAATACGGAAGCGTGGTTCGCCTACATGCTGGCGCTGCTGGTGCTGCTGTTCAGGCCGCAAGGTCTGTTCGGCGAAAAGATCATCGAGCGCGTCTAAGGGAGGGCTGGGCACATGCTGTATCGCGTCGCCGGACAATTCAAGACCAGCTACCAGGCCGACTACGCGCTGTTTCCAGTGCGCCAGGATGCGTGGCTGCTCGCCTTCATCCTGCTGCTGGCCTTCGTCGTTTTTCCGATGACGGCCAATGAGTTCGCGTTCCGCGCCTTGCTCATTCCGGTGCTGATCTATTCGCTGGCGGCGCTGGGCCTCAACATCCTGACCGGCTATGCCGGGCAGCTGTCGCTGGGCACCGGGGCGTTCATGGGGGTGGGGGCCTATGCCTGCTACAAGCTGGTCTCGATCTTCCCGGAGATGAACATCATTGTGGCGCTGGCGCTGTCGGGATTTTTCTCGGCCACCGTCGGCATGGCCTTCGGCCTGCCGTCGCTGCGCATCAAGGGGTTCTATCTCGCCATTGCGACGCTGGCGGCGCAGTTCTTCCTGGTGTGGCTGTTCCAGAAATGGGCCTGGCTCTACAATTACAACGCCTCGGGCGCGATCCAGGTGCCCAACATCTCGATGTTCGGCATTGCCATCGCCGGGCCGCAGGCCAGCGCCATCACGCAGTATTATTTTGTGCTCGGCATTGTCTGTGCGGTGACGTTCCTTGCCATCAACATCACGCGGGGTCGGATCGGCCGCATCTGGAAAGCGGTGCGCGACATGGACATCGCCGCCGAACTGGTCGGCATCAACCTGATGAAGGCGAAGCTGCTGGCCTTCTTCGTCTCGTCCTACATCGTCGGTATCGCTGGTGCGCTGTTCGTCTTCCTGTGGCGCGGCGCGGCCGAGGCGGAGCTGTTCGATATCCAGCTGTCGTTCCGCGTGCTGTTCATCGCCATCATCGGCGGGCTGGGCTCGATCATGGGCAATTTTCTCGGCGCAATCCTGATCGTGGCGCTGCCGGTGCTGTTGGGCATCGTGCCACGCATGCTGGGCCTGCCGATCACCTCGGCCACGGTCGAACATCTCAACATCATGATCATCGGCGCGCTGATCATCATGTTCCTGATCCTCGAGCCGCATGGCCTTGCCCGTTACTGGCAGATCATCAGGGAGAAACTCATCATCTGGCCGTTCCCGCACTGATCGGAGGAGATCGAGGGGGGCGGGCAGGACAAACCGGGGTGGGTTCGCCCGATCCGCGACGGAGAAACGAACGAGTGGAGGAGACGAAATGAAAACGACAATGAAATTGACGCTTCTTTCGGCCGTGTTTGCCGCATCCGCACTACTCGCGGCTCCGGCGGCCATGGCGCAGGACAAGATCCACATCACCAACCTGTCCTACCGCACCGGTCCGTTTGCCGCGACCGGCACCCCGGTGATGAACGGCCAGCGCGACTACATGCTGATGCTGAACGCACGCGACGGCGGCGTGAACGGTGTCGAGATCGTCTATGACGAGTGCGAGACCGGCTACAACACCGAAAAGGGCGCCGAGTGCTACGAGCAGACCAAGGGCCAGAGCATCGTCACCCAGCCGTGGTCGACGGGCATCACGCTGCAGGTGCTGCCGCGCACCAACGTTGACAAGATCCCGATTCTCGCGCCGGGCTACGGCTTCTCGCCGATGACGGACGGAGCGATTTTCCAGTGGGCCTTCAATCCGCCGGCGTCCTATTGGGACGGCGCGTCGATGATCCTGCAGCAGATTTCGGGGGCTAATCTCGACAGCCTCAAGGGCAAGAAGATCGTCCTGCTCCATCTCGATGCGCCGTATGGCAAGGAGCCGATCCCGCTGTTTGAAGCCTATGCCAAGAAGCATGGCTTCACCTTCATGTCGATCCCGGTCGGCGTCAGCGAAATGCAGAACCAATCGGCGCAGTGGTTGCAGATTCGTCGTGAAAACCCTGATTTCGTGCTGATGTGGGGCTGGGGTGCGATGAATGCGGGCGCTCTGACCGAAGCGGTGAAGACGCGCTTCCCGATGGAGAAGTTCGTCGGCATCTGGTGGTCGGGCTCGGATGCCGACCTGAAGACCGTTGGCGAGGCCGGCAAGGGCTATCGCTCGATCTCGTGGAACGTGCCGAATTCGGCGTCGTCAGTGATGCAGGACGTCAAGAAGCACGTCATCGATGCCGGCAAGTCGCTGCTGCCGCCAGCCGAGTTCGACTATGTGTTCTACCAGCGCGGCGTGGTGATCTCGTTGTTCGCCATTGAAGGCGTCAAGGCGGCGCAGGCGCATTTCAACACCCAGGTGGTGAATGCCGAACAGCTGCGTTGGGGCCTTGAGAACCTCAATCTCGACGCGGCCAAGCTGGAAGAGCTTGGCTTTACCGGCATGGTTGGTCCGTTCTCCACCTCCTGCTCCAACCACACCGGCCATGCCGGTGGCTGGATGCTCGAATGGGATGGGGCCAAATTCGTGCCGGTCTCGGATCTGCTGGTGGCCGATCAGGACATGATCCAGCCGCTGATCGAGGTCGAGGCGAAGAAGTATGCGGAGTCGAATGCTCCGTGGCCTGTCAACGAAGACTGCAAGTCGTAGACGCAGACAAACCCTTCTCCGCTCCGGCGGGGAAGGGTTTCAGCCGCCGGAGCCTTGATGACAAATCCTGCCCCCATCCAGCAGACTGCCGACAGCATTCTTGCGGTCAACAACATCGAGGTGATCTACGATCACGTCATCCTGGTGCTGAAAGGCGTGTCGCTGTCGGTGCCGCGCGGCGGCATCACCGCGTTGCTGGGCGCCAACGGTGCCGGCAAGACAACGACGCTGAAGGCGATCTCCAACCTGCTGCATGCCGAGCGCGGCGAGGTCACCAAGGGCAACATCCAGTTCGAAGGCCAGCAGGTTCAGTCGCTGTCGCCCAATGAGCTGGTGCGGCGTGGCTGCATTCAGGTGATGGAGGGCCGCCATTGCTTCGGCCATTTGTCGGTGGAGGACAATCTTCTTTCCGGGGCGTTTACGCGGCGCGACGGCAATGCCGCGGTGCGCGCCGATCTCGAGATGGTCTACGACTATTTTCCGCGCCTCAAGGTGCGGCGCACCAGCCAGGCCGGCTACACGTCAGGCGGCGAACAGCAGATGACGGCGATCGGCCGGGCGCTGATGAGCCGGCCGAAAATGATCCTGCTTGATGAGCCCTCGATGGGGCTGGCGCCGCAGCTGGTCGAGGAAATCTTCGAGATCGTCAAGAAGCTCAACGACGAGCAGGGCGTGTCCTTCCTGCTTGCCGAGCAGAACACCAACATCGCGCTGCGCTATGCGAAATACGGCTATATCCTGGAATCAGGCCGGATCGTGCTTGATGGCGAAGCCGCCGCTTTGCGTGAGAACGAGGACGTCAAGGAGTTCTATCTTGGCGTCGGTGGCGAAGGCCGTCGCTCTTTCAAGGATGTGAAACACTACAAGCGGCGCAAGCGCTGGCTGGCCTGAGCGGCGCTCACCACTGGAAACGGTAGCGCGCCTCGATCCGTCCGGACGGCGCGCGGCCGGGGTTTTCGATCGTTGCCGACAACTCGATGGCGTCGCGCACGCGCTGTGTCAGCGCGATGTGGGTCTGCCATGATTGGTCGTTTTCGCGGAACGCCCTGAAGCGCATTTCGGTGCCGGTCGCCGGCGATTTCAGCGCCAGGTCCTGGCTTTGGCGGACATAGCGGCGGCGCTCTTCAGCGGGGCGGTAGGTGATCGCCAGCTCCTGATTGACCTCGGCTTCCAGCAAGACGCCTTTGCGCTTCAGTGTGTTGCGGATGATCAGGCTGCGGTTTCCCTGGCCGCTGTCGATCCTGCCTTCGATGTTCAAACTATGGAAATCGTTGGATTTTCTGGGCTCGATCAGGCTTGCGACCACCCAGGCAGAGACGGGAAGGCGAAACTGCGCCAGGTCGGGCCCGCGCAGACGCAGGTCAGCGCCGATGCTGGCGCTGTTGGTCGTTGGCAGGCGGCTGCCAAGACGGGCGGCATAGGCCGTGTCTGACGCTTCGGTGACTTCCCATATCAACGGACGTTCGTCGGCATGGGCGGCGGTGGCGATTTGGGTGGCGAGCAAGGCACTCGCCAGAACGGCTGACAGTCGGTGCACAGAATGCAACTCCGGTGCGCGCGATGGGGCTCGCGGATTGTTTCGATGTGTTGCGCTGCGTTATCATTTGGCCGCCGGAATGCCCAATCACGTTTTTCGGATGTGCACCGCGACAATCCAGCCATTGCCCTTGCGCCGTCTTTTCGCTATCAGCGCACAGAGCATTCCGGAGGGGATACCGATATGGCAGACAAAACGCCGACCGGACCGGTCGAGATGGGCGCTGATATGGACTACGCCGAACACCAGAAAACCTACGGGATTTTCCTCGCATTAGCCAAATACAGCGCGCTGATTATCATAGCGCTGCTGATTGCAATGGCGTTCGGGTTTTTCACGAGTGCCGGCTTTTTCTCAGCAAGCATTCTTTTCATTTTGTTGACCGCTGTCGGCGCGTTTCTTCTGCGCTAGACGAATCGGTTCGCCCGCACGGCGCCTGAGTTGGCGCTCGACGACAGCCTGCATTGCGGGCTCTCGTCGTGTGGGGAGTGAGATCTCAGCCAAAAGGATTTGCCGGTGGGACAGATAATATTCGTACCTCGGGAGGTTGACGCTGCGGAAGCGCGTGTTGCTGCCTCTCCGGAAACAGTGAAGCGCCTTTCAGGCCTTGGCTTCAGTGTGATCGTCGAGAAGGACGCCGGCGCAACCGCCCGCATTCCGGACGCCGATTTTGCAGCCGTTGGCGCGACCATCGGCACGGTGGCCGATGCCGCCAAAGCCGATGTCATCCTGAAAGTCCGCCGTCCTGCCGCAGCAGAGCTCAAAGGCTACAAGCCGGGCGCGCTGGTTCTGGCGTCGATGGACCCCTACGGCAATGACGCCGCTGTTGCAGCGATGGCAGGTGCCGGCATTTCCGCGTTCGCGATGGAATTCATGCCGCGCATCACCCGCGCGCAGTCGATGGACATTCTGTCGTCGCAGGCCAACCTTGCCGGCTACCAGGCGGTGATCGACGCAGCCTACGAATATGACCGCGTCCTGCCGATGATGATGACCGCCGCAGGCACCGTGCCGGCGGCCAAGGTCTTCATCATGGGCGTCGGCGTGGCCGGGCTTCAGGCGATCGCCACCGCGCGGCGCTTGGGCGCAGTTGTGACGGCGACCGACGTGCGTCCCGCAGCCAAGGAGCAGGTCGCGTCGCTCGGCGCGAAATTCCTTGCGGTCGAGGACGACGAGTTCAAGGCCGCCGAGACTGCCGGCGGCTACGCCAAGGAAATGTCGAAAGAGTACCAGGCCAAGCAGGCCGCGCTGACTGCCGAGCACATCGCCAAGCAGGACATCGTCATCACCACGGCGCTGATCCCCGGCCGTCCGGCACCAAAGCTGGTGTCAGCAGCGATGGTCGCGTCGATGAGGGCCGGTTCGGTGATCGTCGATCTCGCGGTCGAACGCGGCGGCAACGTCGACGGCGCGGTTGCCGGCGAAGTGGTCACGACCGCCAATGGCGTCAAGATCGTCGGCCACCTCAACGTGCCGGGCCGTGTCGCGGCGTCGGCGTCGCTGCTCTACGCCAAGAACCTCTACACGTTCCTCGAGTCGATGATCGACAAGGAAACCAAGGCCGTGTCCGTCAATCTCGACGACGAACTGGTCAAGGCAACCCTGCTGACGCATGGCGGCAAGGTCGTGCATCCGAATTTCGCCAATGTCGTTGCGACAGCACCTGCCGCCGACACGCCGGCAACGGAAAAGAAGCCGGCGGCTGCCAAGAAGCCAGCAGCCAGGAAATCGGCGGCCGATAAGCCGAAGGGAGGTGTCTGATGGAAGATAAATCCGCGCTCGGACAAGCAATCGAGCAGCTTGAGCACGCCGCGACCGCAGTCCGGTTGGCGTTTCAGGAAGAGCAGGTCGACGCCGTGGCGGACGCGGTTGCCAACGGAGCCAGCGCTGCCTCGGGTATCGACCCGTTCGTATTCCGCTTCGCGATCTTCGTGCTGGCAATCTTCGTCGGCTATTACGTCGTCTGGTCGGTGACGCCGGCGCTGCACACGCCGCTGATGGCGGTCACCAACGCGATTTCGTCGGTGATCATCGTCGGTGCGCTGCTGGCCGTCGGCATTTCGGCATCGGGCGCTGCGATGGGCTTCGGCTTCGTCGCCGTGATCCTCGCTTCGGTGAACATCTTCGGCGGGTTCCTGGTGACCCAGCGCATGCTTGCCATGTACAAGAAAAAAGAGAAGTGAGGCCACGCTGATGACCGAGAATGTCGCCTCCTTCCTCTATCTCGTCTCCGGCGTGCTGTTCATCATGGCGCTGCGCGGACTGTCCCACCCGACAACCAGCCGGCAGGGCAACGTCTATGGCATGATCGGCATGACCATCGCCGTGGTCACGACGCTGGCGCTGGCGATCCCGTCGCCTGCCGGTTTCGCCATGATCCTCGGCGGTCTTGCCATCGGTGGTGGCGTCGGCGCGATCACCGCGCGTCGCATCGCGATGACGTCGATGCCGCAGCTTGTTGCGGCCTTCCACTCGCTGGTCGGTCTTGCAGCGGTTCTGGTTGCCGCGGCTGCCGTCTATGCGCCGGAAAGCTTCAACATCGGCACGGTCGGCGCGATCCACACCCAGGCGATCATCGAGATGGCGCTGGGCGTTGCGATCGGTGCGGTCACCTTTACCGGTTCGATCATTGCGTTCCTCAAGCTTGACGGGCGCATGTCCGGCAAGCCGATCATGCTGCCGTTCCGCCACGTGATCAACGTTGCGCTGGCGGTCGCGCTCGTTGTGCTCGTTGTGCTGATGGTGACGACGCAGTCGACGACGATCTTCTGGCTGATCGTGCTGGCGTCGCTGTTGCTCGGCGTGCTGTTGATCATCCCGATCGGTGGCGCAGACATGCCGGTCGTGGTGTCGATGCTCAACTCGTATTCGGGCTGGGCCGCAGCGGCACTGGGCTTCACGCTGGGCAACCTCGCGCTGATCATCACCGGTGCGCTGGTCGGCTCCTCGGGCGCGATCCTGTCCTACATCATGTGCAAGGGCATGAACCGTTCGTTCATCTCGGTCATTCTCGGCGGCTTCGGCGGCGAGACGGCTGCGGCGGGTGCCGACGATGGCATCCAGCGCACGGTCAAGACCGGCGCGGCTGCCGACGCGGCCTACCTGATGATGAACGCGCAGAAGGTCATCATCGTGCCGGGCTACGGCATGGCGGTGGCGCAGGCGCAGCACGCGCTGCGCGAGCTGGCCGACAAGCTCAAGGAGCAGGGCGTCGAGGTGAAATACGCGATCCACCCGGTCGCCGGCCGCATGCCCGGCCACATGAACGTGCTGCTGGCCGAGGCCAACGTGCCTTACGACGAGGTGTTCGAGCTGGAGGACATCAACTCGGAGTTCGCGCAGGCCGACGTCGCCTATGTCATCGGCGCCAACGACGTCACCAACCCCTCGGCCCGCGACGACAAGTCCTCGCCGATCTACGGCATGCCGATCCTCGACGTCGACAAGGCGCGCACCTGCCTGTTCGTCAAGCGCTCGCTCGGCTCCGGCTATGCCGGCATCGACAACACGCTGTTCTACAAGGACAGCACGATGATGCTGCTCGGCGACGCCAAGAAGATGACGGAAGACATCGTCAAGGCGATGGACCACTAAGCCAAGAGTTCGCATATTTTGCGAAAAAAGCCCGGTGCAACAGCGCCGGGCTTTTTTGTTTCCCGGCAGGTAAACTCGAAATTGAGGGCAGGTTTGCACCGCTGCGGGCCGTTCTTAGCCGGCTTTTCGATTTTCAGTGAAGAATCGTTCTCGCGATTGCACCTTTGTCATCGAGATGTATCATAGCGAACATAAACGCGGGCAATACGCAACCAACAGGGAGTTTTCTGCCATGACACTTCAAAGACGTACGCTTCTCAAAGGCGTTGCCGCGACGGCGGGCATGTCGCTTGCTGCCCCATTTGTTTCGCGCAGCTTTGCGCAGGGCTCCTCTGGCCAGGTCAACATCTTCGCCTGGGCCGGCTACCTCAACGACGACATTCTCGGTGCCTTCGAAAAGGCCACCGGCATCAAGGCGAACTACACGCCCTACGGCACCAATGACGAGCTGCTCAACCAGCTCCGCGCCAACAATGGCGGCGGGTTCGACCTGATCTGGCCGACCGTCGACCGCGTGCCCAACTATGTCGAGTTCGGCCTCGTCCAGCCACTCGACGAATCCAAGATCGAAGTCGCCAAGTGCCTGCCGAGCGCCTGGGAAAACTCGGCCAAGTTTGGTGCCGTCGTCGACGGCAAGCGCTATCAGGTTCCGACCGACTGGGGCACGGAAGCGCTGGCTTACGACAAGGATCAGCTGCCGCTCGAGTACGGCAAGGCCTCGTATGGCGACATCTGGGCACCGGCTCAGGCCGGCAAGGCCACCGTGCGCGCCCACTCCAGCCTCGTTGGTCTTGGCCTGTGGCTCGAAGCGGAAGGCAAGCTGCCGCGTCCGCTGCTCGACGCTTTCACCAGCCCTGAAGCCCAGGTCGAGGTTTTCGACGCGATCGTCGCCGAAGCCATCGCGCGCAAGGGCAACATCGTCCAGTTCTGGAACAACGAAAACGAAGCGCAGGGCGCATTCCGCGTCAACGGCGCAACGATCGGCCAGACCTGGGATTCGACCGGCGCGGCACTCGCCAAGGAAGGCCTGCCAATCGGCTTCATCGCACCGAAGGAAGGCGCGCTGGCCTGGATGGAAGGCGTTTCGATCCCGAAGGCGGCAACCAATGTCGATCAGGCCTATGCGTTCATCAACTGGTTCCTGACCCCGGAAGCCGGTGCGATGTACACCAATATCACGTCGATCAACTCGACGGCTGTCGGCGCAGCGGATCTGTTGTCCGACGACGCAAAAGCCTTCTTCGCCGCCGCCTATCCGGGCGATGCGCTGGAGAAGCTGTGGTGGTGGCCGATCCAGGAAAGCTGGTACGTTACCAAGCGCAACGAATATCAGGACCGTTTCCTCTCGGCCTGATTGGAGTTTCGGGGGCCGCCGGGAGGCGGTCCCCGTTCGTATCCGGCAGCGTGTGGCTGCCGGGTGCGTCCTTCGAGGCTCGCCCGAAAAGGGCTCGCACCTCAGGATGAGGGGCGTGGTTTGTCGATCCCGCTGCATGGTGGGTTCGAGTAAAAACCTGCCTCATCCTGAGGCGTGAGTTGAGCGAGCCTCGAAGGACGCAGGAACAGAACACGGACTTGCAAGGGAGTTGCATGTCGCATTCCGTCGAACTTCAACAGGTCGGCATGAGCTTTGGCGCGACGCGTGCCGTGGGCGATGTCTCCTTCACCGTCCAGGGCGGCGAGTTCTTCTCGATCCTCGGGCCATCCGGCTGTGGCAAGACGACGATCCTGCGCATGATCGCCGGGTTCCTGCAGCCCACCGAAGGCCGCATCCTGATTGGCGACAAGGACATGGAGGGGCTGGGGCCCAACCAGCGCCCGACGTCGATGATCTTCCAGTCGCTGGCGCTGTTTCCGCTGATGCCGGTGTGGGAAAACATCGCGTTCGGCCTCGAGGCGCGTGGCGCATCCAAGGCGGAGCGACGCAAGAAAGCCGACGAACTGCTCAAGCTGACGGCGCTGGAAGGCTATGGCGACCGCATGCCCGGCGAACTCTCCGGCGGCCAGCGCCAGCGCGTGGCGATTGCGCGCGCGCTTGCCGTGGAGCCGCAGGTGCTGCTGCTCGACGAGCCGCTGTCGGCGCTCGA
>JBEBXE010000073.1:0-11890 GCA_040391705.1 Aerobium aerolatum | reverse complement strand
GAACATCGCATAGGCCACGGCTTCGCCCTGATCGTTGGAGATCAGCACGCCGTTGGTGCGGCCCGGCAATTCGCCCCGGTAGGGCTCGTAGGCGTGGAACAGACGGTTCATCACCGCGGTGCCACGGGTATCGGTCAGCAGCTCCGACTGGTAGCCGATCAGGCCACGGGTCGGGGCGTGGAAGACGAGACGCTGGCGATTGCCACCCGACGGGCGCAACTCGACCATCTCGGCCTTCCGCTCGCTCATCTTCTGCACGATGATGCCGGCATGCTCCTCGTCGACGTCGATAACGACTTCTTCGATCGGCTCCAGCGTCTCGCCGTTCTCGCCCTTCTGCATGACGACGCGCGGACGCGACACAGCCAGTTCGAAGCCCTCGCGGCGCATCGTTTCGATCAGCACCGACAGCTGCAATTCACCGCGACCCGAGACGTAGAACGAGTCTCTGTCAGGCGATTCCTCGATCTGCAGGGCAACGCTGCCCTCGGCTTCCTTCAGCAAACGGTCGCGAATGACGCGGCTCGTCACCTTGTCGCCTTCAGTACCGGCCAGCGGCGAGTCGTTGACCATGAACGACATCGTCACGGTCGGCGGGTCGATCGGCTGCGCCTGCATCGGCACGCTGATGGACGGATCGCAGAACGTGTCGGCAACGGTGCCCTTGGACAGGCCGGCAATGGCGACGATGTCGCCCGCATGCGCTTCGTCGATCGGCTGGCGATCGATGCCGCGGAAGGCGAGAATCTTGGTCACGCGGCCGTTTTCGAGCACGGTACCGTCGTGGTGGAGAACCTTCACCGGCTGGTTCGGCTTCACCGAACCCGATTCGATACGGCCGGTAATGATGCGCCCCAGGAACGGGTTGGCTTCCAGAATGGTGCCGATCATCCGGAACGGACCTTCATGCACCGTTGGCTCCGGCACGTGCTTGAGCACGACCTCGAACAGCGGCGCGAGGCCCTGATCCTTCGGGCCCTCAGGCGCCATGGCCATCCAGCCATCGCGGCCCGAACCGTAGAGGATCGGGAAGTCGAGCTGTTCGTCGGTGGCGTCGAGCGCTGCGAACAGGTCGAACACCTCGTTGACGACTTCAACGTGGCGGGCGTCGGGACGGTCGATCTTGTTGATCGCCACGATCGGCTTCAGGCCAACCTTGAGCGCCTTGCCGACCACAAACTTGGTCTGCGGCATCGGGCCTTCGGCGGCGTCGACCAGCACGATCACACCATCAACCATGTTGAGGATGCGCTCGACTTCACCACCGAAGTCGGCGTGGCCGGGCGTGTCGACGATGTTGATGCGGGTGTCCTTCCATTCCACCGAAGTGGCTTTGGCAAGGATCGTAATGCCGCGTTCTTTTTCGATGTCGCCGGAATCCATGACGCGTTCTGCAACGCGCTGGTTATCACGGACGGACCCGGAATGTTTCAGGAGCGCATCGACGAGCGTGGTCTTTCCATGGTCGACATGCGCGATGATCGCGATGTTTCGAAGCTTCATATATCCTCGGAGGCATTGGTCGGCGCGGCAGGCACGCTGGCGTGTTCGATGCGCGCTCATACAGGTTTTTTCGCAATTGCGAAAGTGCAGCGGCCCGAAAAACCGGTTACCGCCTGTTCACGTAGGCTGAGAGGGCGTCGACAAGGTGGTCGAACACAAGACGAACCCGTCGCGTGTCCCGCAGATCTTCATGCATCGCGACCCACATCTCATAGCCGAACTCGATCGTCTGAGGCAAGACCGGGATCAGATCGGGATCAGCAGCAGCAAGCGCAAGATGACAGGCGCCAATGCCGAACCCGGCTTTCAGCGCCATCATCTGCGCCGCATCGCTGTCGCAGCGCAAGGCAAACGTCTCCCGGCTGAGCCGCCGGCCGGCCAGTTCCGCGCCGGCAAGAACGGCTTCGTCCCGGTCGATGCCGATGATCGGATGGTCGAACAGTTCCTCGATCGTGGCCGGCGTCCCGGAGCGTTGCACGTAGGTGCGGTGCGCAAACAGGCCGACCCGCACCGCGCCGATATGGCGCGCGACGATGGCGTCCTGCTGGGGCCGCAGCATCCGCACCGCGATATCGGCTTCGCCGCGCAGCAGGTTTTCATTGCGATTCGACAGAGCGAGCTCGAACTCCATCGCCGTGTGATCGCGCCGGATGGCGGCCAGCACAGGCGGCAGCACGAAGGTCCCGACAATCTCGCTGGCGGTGATCCGCACCGTTCCGCGCGCCTGCTCGCGTTCGCCGGAGGCAGTCCTGACCAGCGTTTCGGCGGCAACAGCCATCGTCTCGGCGTGCGGCACCAGCGTCAGCGCCAGCCGCGTCGGATGAAGCCCGCCGCGCGAGCGCGTGAACAGTTTCGCTCCGGTTGCCTGCTCCAGCGCATCGATGTGGCGTCCAGCGGTCGGCTGCGTCAAACGCAGCGCGCGCGCCGCACCAGACAGGCTGCCCTCCCGCATCACCGCGAGAAAGGTGCGCCAGAACTCCCAATTGTGCACCGTGCCTTGCATGAAAAATGAATAGCACAGCAACGTTTATAGTCAATTTTCGTTTTGATGCGGCAGAGCTATCTCATGGGAACCCTCAACCAATGGAGTTTCCAATGTCCGTCGTCCCCGTGATTGCTTCCATCGCCGCCCTGCTGATCGGCGGCTTCATCCTCGCGCCGAGCGCCCGTATCGAGACCGAAATCGAGATCGACGCACCCCCTTCCGTCGTCTGGGAGATCTTGTCGGATCTGGAAGGTCATGCATCCTGGAATCCGTTTCTGGTATCCATGCAGGGCAAACTGGAGCAAGGCACCACCCTGACCAACACCATGCGTCAAGCTAGCGGAAAGGAGATGACGTTCCGTCCTACGGTGCTGGTGGTCACGCCCGAACAGGAGCTGCGCTGGCGCGGTCAGTTGTGGCTACCACGGCTGTTCGATGGCGAACACGCGTTCCGGCTGACGCCAAGCGCGCGCGGCACATTGCTTGTTCAGTCAGAGGAATTTCGCGGAATTGCGCTGTGGTTGATCGACGTGCAGCAGTTCCGTGGGGATTTCGACGCAATGAATCTGGCGCTCAAGCAACGCGCGGAAGCAAAAGTGAAACAATTCACTGTCTCTGAACAGTGAACAGTCCGTTCTTAAAATAAGCAGTATCTGCCTCTATATTCCCGCAGGCTGCGATAGCATTATGCGCACCTCCACAGGGATGAATGTATCCAGGTTGTTTTTTTGAAGCGTGCTCGTCATCGAGCCATCTGCAACCTGGCACACGGACATATTCAACGCTGTTCCTCACAAAATACGCGAGGAGCAGGCGAATCGCGCGCGCGTTGGGTGCTCGGGGGGGCGACGTCGCCGCGCGGAACGGCTCCGGATCGATCTGCGCTCCGGGGCCGTTCTCATTTATTGAAACTTTGTTAACACCTGCGCATTAGGCTCGCTGCTTCAGAGCATCCGACCGGACATCCGAAGGGACTGACGGCGCGCTCGAATGAGGCCAAACATGCAGTTGCCCGCCTGGACCGTGAAGCTTGTTGCCGCCAGCGTTCTGCCTGCGCTGATCGGGGTCAGCGTCGCCATGTCAGCGCCGTCGGCCTCCATCGCCGGCAAGACGTTCGTCTCCGACCATGAATTCACCCTTGGCGCCGATGGCGTGGACTTCGCGGCGCTCACCGGGCCGCGCGCGCCAGCACACGCCGATGCCGTTCCCGCCTGTGCCGACCCGGCCCGCAGGGGCAATCTGCGCCCCTGCTGAAGCCCTTGCGTGGGTGCTTACGCTAAACCGCGCTTTTCCATCATCGCTGCCGGCGACGGCATCTTGCCCCTGAACGCGACGTAAAGCTCTTCAGGATCGCGCGTGCCGCCGGCCGCATAGATGTGGGTCCGCAGTTTCTGCGCAGTTTCCGGATCGAACACGTTGCCGGTTTCCTCGAACGCCGAGAACGCATCCGCGTCCAGCACTTCCGACCACATGTAGGAATAGTAGCCGGCTGAATAGCCATCGCCGGAGAAGACGTGCAGGAAATGCGGCGTGCGATGGCGCATGACGATTTCCGCCGGCATCGACAGCTCCGCCAGCGTGTGCGCCTCGAACGCCAGTGGGTCCTCAGGCGCGGTCTCCTGCGCGTGGTAGGCCATGTCGACGAGTGCGGAGGCGGTGAACTCGACGGTCGCAAAACCGGCATTGAAGGTGCGCGCCGCCAGCATCTTGTCGAGCAGCGCCTTCGGCATCGGCTCGCCGGTGCGATAGTGCAGCGCGTGCTTTTCGAGAATTTCCGGCACGGTCAGCCAATGTTCGTAGAGCTGCGACGGCAATTCGACGAAATCGCGCGACACCGCCGTGCCCGCCACCGACGGCCAGGTTGCTTCCGTCAGCATGCCGTGCAGCGCGTGGCCGAATTCGTGAAACAGGGTGCGTGCGTCGTCGATCGACAGCAGCGCCGGCTGGCCCTTGGGCGGCTTGGCGAAATTCATCACGTTGTAGATGATCGGCGACGCGCCCTTGCCCAGCTTGTAGCCGCTCTGCAACGCACTCATCCACGCGCCGGAACGCTTCGACGACCGGTTGAAATAGTCGGCGAGGAAGGTCGCGCGGTGCGAGCCGTCAGCGTTCTTGGCCTCAAACACCCGCACGTCGTCGTGCCAGCCCGCGACACCCTGCATTTCCTCGAAACGCAGGCCGAACAGCCGCTGCGCCACGTCGAAACAGGCCGCGATGATGTGATCGAGCTGGAGATAGGGCTTCAGTTCCGCTTCGTCGAAGGCGTAGCGTTCGGCCCGCAGCTTCTCCTGCCAGTAGCGCCAGTCGGACGCCACGATCGGCTGGTTGCTGCCGGACAGCTGCGCCAGGCGCTGCAGTTCCGCCTTGTCGACCGCTGCCTTTTCGCGCGCCTTTTCCCACACCGGCAACAACAGATCCATCACCGCCGCTGGCGTCTTGGCCATGGTGTCGTCGAGCTTCAGCGCCGCGAAACTGTTGTAGCCGAGCAGCTTGGCCTTCTCGGCGCGCAGCGCCAGCGTCTCCTTGACGATCGCCGCATTGTCGGTGTCGCCGCCCAGTTCGCCGCGCTTGGTGAACGCCTCGAACGCCTTGGCGCGCAGATCGGGACGCGCGGAAAAGGTCAGGAACGGCTCGATGATCGACCGCGACAAGGTGACGGCGAACTTGCCCTTCTGGTCGCGGGAGGCGGCAGCTTCGGCCATGGCGTCGCGCAGAAATTCGGGCAGCCCGGCAAGGTCGTCCTCGCTGTCAAGAAACAGCGCCCAGCCGGCCTCGTCGGCCAGCACGTTCTGGCCGAACTGCGCCCCCAGCGTCGCGAGGCGCTCGCCGATGGCGGCAAAGCGCGTCTTGTCGTCGGCACCGAGTTTGGCACCCGCCTTGACGAAACGCTTCCAGGTCTTTTCCAGCACGCGCGCGGTCTCGACGTCGAGGCCAAGCGTCGCGCGCTGGGCGTAGAGCGCGTCGACGCGGGCAAACAGCGTCTCGTTCATGTAGACGGCGGAGAAATGCCGCGACATTTTCGGCGCGATCTCACGCTCCAGCGCCTGAAGCTGCGGATTGGTATCGGCACCTGCACGGCACCAGAAGATCGCCGAGACGCGCCCGAGCGCATCGCCGGCAAGCTCCATCGCCTCCAGCATATTGGCGACGGTCGGCGCGTCCGAATTGCCCGCAATCGCCGCAATCTCGCGCTCATGGGCGGCAAGCGCTGCGTCGAACACCGGCGCGAACCGGTCATCCGTCATCGCGCCGAAATCCGGGAGACCGAGCGGACCAGTCCAATGGGTCAGCGGATCACGGTCAAGATCAACGGGGGCTTGCGACATAGTTCAATCTCCGGAAATTTCGCCGAACGGGCGATCAGTGGACCCGGTTGATTTAGGCGCGCGCGTCCGCTCCTGCAACCCACGCGGCCAAGGGATAGGTTGACGCCGCGCGGGCGAAATAATAAGCAACCCTTATTATAAGGTTTGATTACGATGCCCGCCAAATTCGACTCCGACACGATCAGCTTTCTGATCAGCGACGTCGCGCGCCTGCTGCGCAGCGAGTTCGACCGCCGCACCAGCAATGTCGGCATCGGCCTGACGCCCGGCGAAGCGCGCATCCTCGTCGGCGCCGCCCGCGCCGGACCTGTGCGCCAGACCGTTCTGGCCGAACGGGTGGGGCTGGAGGCGATGACACTGTCGACCTATCTCGACCGGCTCGAGGAGCGCGGGCTGCTGTCGCGGATGGCCGATCCCGCCGACCGGCGCGCCAAGCTGGTTCAGGTGACGGATGCCGCCGAAGCGGTGCTGGACGACATCGCGCGCATCGGCACGGAACTGCGCACCGACATGTCGGCGACCATCGACCCGGCGCAACTGGAAGAGATCCGCCAGGGGCTTCATCAAATGCGCGTGTGCCTGATCGCCATGCGCCCGGACTGTTCAAAAGGAAGCTCCAAGGCATGAGCGCGCACCCCAAAACCCAGGCACCAGCACCGGTCATGAGCGAGCGCCGGGTCAGTTTGCTCGGGGCCTTGCTGGTGGCTATCGGCCCGGTGTCGATGGCGCTGTTCACGCCTGCGATGCCGGAGATCGTCCATGTGTTCGGCTCGACGCAAGCCACCGTCAAGCTGACGCTGTCGCTGTACTTTGCCGGCTTTGCGCTGGCGCAGCTGGTTTGCGGCCCGCTCTCCGACGGCTTTGGGCGCAAGCCGGTGATCATGGCGTTCATGGCGATCTATCTGGTTGCCAGCGTGCTGGCACTGTATGCCCCGACCATCGAGCTGCTGATTGCGGCACGGTTCCTGCAAGGTGTCGGCGGCGCTGTCGGCGTGGCGATTTCGCGCGCGGTGGTGCGCGACCTGTTCACCAATGAGAGTTCCGCCCGAATCATGAACCTGATCGGGCTGATCCTCGGGATCGGGCCAGCCTTCGCGCCCTCACTCGGCGGCCTGACGATGCAATTTTTCGGCTGGCAATCGATCTTCGTGCTGATGGTGATCTTCGGCGTCACGATCATCCTGGTCGTGCACTATTGCCTGGTCGAAACCGTCCGCCGCGACCTGTCGCGCATCCGTCCCAAAGCACTCGCGCGGTCCTACATGCAGTTGCTGAGCAGCGGCTATTTCATCTCGTCCGGGCTGGTGCTCGCCGGCTCGATGGGCGCGATCTACACGCTCGCCGTGGTGTTGCCATTCATCATGATGGACCGGATCGGTCTGTCACCAACCGGCTTCGGGCTCAGCATGCTGGCGCAATCCGGGGCGTTTTTCGTTGGCTCGCTGGTGGTTCGGCGCACCATGCGCCTCTATGGTGGCATGCGGATCATGCCGTACGGCCTGCTCGCCATCGCCATCGGCAGTATCATGCTCGCCGTGGTGCTGCGTGTCGCAGAACCGTCAGTCCTGACCGTCATGGGGCCGATCGCGATCTATGCCTTCGGCTCTTCCTTCCTGATGCCCAGCATGTCGACGGCGTCGCTTGCGCCATTTCCGTACATCGCCGGCGCGGCTGCCGCGCTGGGCGGCTTCATGCAGATGGGCGGCGGGCTGTTGGGCGGGCTGTTGTCAGGATTGTTTGCCGACCCGGTCATCGCCCTTGCCACTGTGGTACCGGGCCTCGGGTTTACGGCCATCGGGTGCTGGCTGTGGTGGCGGTCATTGCCGGAACCGGAGATGGCGGGCCTGGTGCTGAGCCACACCGCAGACGCTGCCGCCTCTTCGCCCGCTGAATAACAAGCGGGCGAAAGCAGGATCAGTCGATCAGTCGACGTCGGGGCGTTCGAAGTCGCCGGTGTCCCGGTTCATCGCCCAAAGCTCGCCGGTGGAGATATCGAACCACGCGCCATGCAGGGTCAGCCCACCGGCTTTTTCGCGCTCCGCCACGTAGGGGAAGGTGCGCAGATTGGCGATCGAATAGCGAATCGAGATGCGTTCGAGCGCGGTCTGGCGTTCGCCCATCGTCATCATCGTGTTGCCGGCAACCGCTTCGGCCGCAGGCGCGACCAGCCCCATCCACTGACCGATGAAATCGCCCGGCGCGAGTGGCTCGGCGGTGGGGTTCAACGCCGCGCCGATGCCGCCGCAGCGGCCGTGGCCGAGCACGACGATGTCCTTCACCTTCAGGCTCTGGACGGCGTATTCCAGCGACGCGGAGGTCGCATGGTGGCGGCCGTCCGGCTCATAGGGCGGAACGAGGTTGGCGACGTTGCGCATCACGAACAACTCGCCGGGACCGCAATCGAAAATCGTTTCCGGCGCGGCGCGCGAATCGCAGCACGCGATCACCATGGTCTGCGGATCCTGTCCTTCCTTGGCGAGCGAACGGTAGCGATCGCTTTCCGAGGCGTAACGTCCGGCCATGAAGGCGTGATATCCGGCGAGCAGTCTGTCGGGCAAATGTGTCATAGGTCACCATTGGCTCCATTTTGGTAACATCCCGTTACCCGATGTTTCGCCGCCGCAAAAGAAAAAACCGACGGTTTACGCCCTTCCCACACTGAAAGACTGCCCCGCCTGCCCCCGCAGCCATCCCATGGTCAGGCGCGCCTGCTGCCTCCCGGCGCCACCAGCCGGCGCATCTGTACCATCGCCATCGGGTGCGCGAGGCTCTGGGCATCGGTCTCCAGCATCAGCTGATCGGCCCCGCGCTTCACCGCCCGCGCCACGGTTTCGAACACCGCCGCAGCCGTCATCTGCAGTGATTTTTCCGCGCTCAGCCCCTGCATGCAATGCGCCAGGAACAGCGCGGCGGCGAGGTCCCCGGTACCGTTTGGCGCATTGGCGATTGCCCGGTGTTCAGCCAGCAGCACCTCTCTTGAGGAAACGAGCAGATTGCCGATCGAGCCGGACATCATCGCATGGGCAGAGGTAATCAGCGTCGTCCTGATCCCCAGCGCCAGCGCCGCCTCGGCCAGTGCGTGATTGCTGCCAAGCTCGGCACCGCCGCTGAGCCATTGCAGCTCGAAACGGTTCGGCGTGGCGATGTCGGCCAGCGGCAGCAACAGGTCGCGCACGGCTGCTGCCGTCGTCTCGGGAACGTAGAGGCCGGCTTCATCGCCCGAGACCGGATCGCAGACATAGAGCGCGTCCGGATTGCGTTGCTTCACCGCCTCGACCAGGGCTGCCACCGCCTGCGCCTGTTCGGCATTGCCGAGATAGCCGGACAGCACCGCGCCGACCTCGCCCAGCCATGGCGCGGTCTGCAGATCGTGCATCAGCGCGGCAAATTGTTCGACCGGCGGCACGATCCTGGTCGCCTTCCCATGGCCGGGATGCCACGGCAGAGTCACCGTCGGCACCGCCCAGACGGGAAAGCCGAGCTGTTCGAGCGCAAAGACCGCGGCGCGATTACCGACCGAGCCGCGCACGACATGGCTTGAAACGACGATGACGGCCCGAGGCCGCCCTGTATTCTCGACCATCACCGCTTAGCCTGCCTCCATCATGAACCAGATCAACCACCACAGCAGGTAGACCAGCAGCGCCACGCCGAGCCAGCGCCCGATGCGGGTGCCCCACAGCTCGGCCCAATCCTTTTCGTCGGCGTCGCGCCCGTTCATGTGGTTCTGAACGCGACGCGCCATCGTCGCCTCGCTCTCCGCGTCGACGCGGCGAATGATTCGGCGCGATTCCGCCGCGTTTTCCTTGTCCTGGCTCATCTTCGGCATCTCCGATGGTGCAACCTAGATCATGTCAGGCTGGAGGGAAATCACCCGCCGCGCCTTGCAGGCCTTGCGGTCCATGACACACCACCGCGCATTTGCGCGCGCAACGACATTCGTCGCGTCTTTTGCTTGCGAGGCGGCGGAAGATGATTATGATTAACAAATCATGAACACGTTGACGATCGACATCCGACGAGCAGAACCACAGGACGCACCCGCGATCGCGGATGTGCACCATGAGGCGTGGCAGGGTGCCTATGCAGGCATCATTCCGCACAAGGCGCTCAATTCCATGCTCAACCGCCGGGGATCGAAATGGTGGGCCGACGCGATTCGTCGCGCCGCCAGCGTCCTCGTGATCGAGCTTGGCGGCAAAGTCGTCGGCTACGCGACTTTGGGTCGCAACCGTGCCCACGAACTGCCGCAACAGGGCGAAATCTACGAGCTTTACGTGCGCCCCGAATATCAGGGCATCGGGCTTGGAACCCGCCTGTTCGCCGCGGCGAAAGACAAGCTCGCAACCCATGGCCTCGCAGGGCTCGTCGTCTGGGCGCTGGAAGAAAACGCCAACGCGGTCGAGTTCTACGCCCATGCCGGCGGGCGTGATATCGCCGAAGGTGTCGAGATCTTCGACGCCAAGGCGCTGCGCAAGGTCGCGTTCGTCTGGGAGTAGGCCAGAGAATAGACGGGAACCGATGATCCCGCTGCTGCATTGCAATATTTGCGCTGCCGGTATATCCGCAGCGCAGCAAACGCAGCCAGATCAGGACCTCAGTCTATGCGCATTGATGCCATCTCCATCGGCAAGAACCCCCCTGAAGATGTAAACGTCATCATCGAAGTGCCTGTCGGCGGCCAGCCGATCAAGTACGAGATGGACAAGGAAGCCGGCGTCCTCGTCGTCGACCGGTTCCTCTACACGCCGATGACGTATCCCGGAAACTACGGCTTCGTGCCGCACACGCTGTCGGATGACGGCGACCCGATCGACGTGCTGGTGTGCAACACCCGCCCGCTGATGCCGGGTTCGGTGATCAACGTGCGCCCGATCGGCGTGCTGATCATGGAAGATGACGGCGGCAAGGACGAAAAGATCATCGCGGTGCCGTCGCCCAAGCTGACGCGCCGTTACGAGCACGTCTTCAACCATACCGACCTGCCCGAGATCACCCTTCATCAGATCCAGCACTTCTTCGAGCACTACAAGGATCTCGAGCCGGGCAAGTGGGTCAAGATCGGCGGCTGGCGCGATTCCACCGTCGCCAAGCAGATGATCCTGGAAGCGATCGACCGCGCCAAGGCCTGATCCCGTCAGGGACACGAAACAAAAAGCCGCTCGGACACCGGGCGGCTTTTTTCGTATCAGGGGATTGCGGCGGTAGCGGCTTCAATCGTGGCGATGATGGTTTGCGGGTCACCCGCAATCCGCAGCGTTTTCAGCCGCGCCGTGTCGCCGGACACCAGCTCGACATCGCTGGCGCGCACGCCAAACGCCTTGGCGACGAGCTTGACCAGCGCCTGATTGGCCTTGCCCTTTTCCGGCACAGCCCGCACCCGCGCCTTGAGATGCGCCCGCCCGTCATCCGTCACCTCGACGCCTTCGACGGCGTCGCGCGCCGATTTCGGCGTCAGGCGCACGAACACGTCCACGCCGCCATCGCGCGCGCGGTACGGTTTCGGCGCATCCATGCCGGTTACGACAGGAGCAGCGGCGCAACCGTGGTGAGCAGCAACTGGCGCACGAAGAACAGGATCAACAGCAGGACGATCGGCGAAATGTCGATGCCGCCGAGATCGGGCATCACCTTGCGGATCGGCCGCAGCGCCGGCTCGGTCACCCGGAACAGGAAGTTCCCGATCGCGCCGACGAACTGGTTGCGCGAATTGATCACGTTGAAGGCATAGAGCCACGAGAAAATCGCCGAGGCGATAATGATCCACCAGTAGAGATCGAGCGCGAGCACGATAGTCTGGATAAGCGCGAGCATGCGTGGTCTCCTTGCAACTCCGCGACATGTAGACAGTGTCGGCAAAGCGGGCAAGACCCGATCGCCGAGTTGTCGACGTTCGCGCCGCCTGCCGGATTACTACCGCTTGACAGCGCCGCGTGCCGGTTCCAAATTCTGATCACTGGGGGCCGTAGCTCAGATGGGAGAGCGCGTCGTTCGCAATGACGAGGTCAGGGGTTCGATCCCCCTCGGCTCCACCATCCCTTTCCCCATCAGCCCATGTGCGGCGCCAGGGTGTGGT
>JBEBXE010000072.1:0-11983 GCA_040391705.1 Aerobium aerolatum | reverse complement strand
GGCCCGGTCGGCCCGAAGCTGCGATTTTGGCCAAGTTGAAGAACGTTGTGGGAACAAGCGCAAACTGATTGACGGCTGCACTTTGGGAGAATGACGTGCCGCTCCGGCTATAGGAGTGGCGTGATGGGTTTAGGTATATCGAGCGAGGATTTCATCGGCCGCTGGAGCCTGAGCTTTTCCGACACTGATTTTGTGAACGGCAAACCCGGACCGGCGCGGCTGGGACTGGCGCTTCAGCTTAAATTCTTCGCCGCGCACGGCTTCTTCGTGCAGGATCATGCGGCGCTCCCCGCCGATGGTGTTTTGTATCTGGCCGAGCAGCTGGGCCTCGAAGCTGACGCCGTGAATCACTATGATTTCTCCGGTCGCACTGCCCGTCGGCATTGCGCGGAGATTTTGCAGCACCTTGGCTTTCGACGTTTGAAGCGGGCTGATCGGGAACAGCTGACGTTGTGGATGGCGAGCGAGTTGTGCCCGAGTGGGCAGTCGGTCAGCGCCATGCTCGAGCATGTTTTTCTGTGGTGCCGGGATCGGCGTATTTACGGGCCTTCGCGCAAGGAACTGGAGCGCCTGGTTCGGTCGCAACGGCAGCACTATCTGGATAGCTGGTTGGGCGGCGTGCACGACCGACTTTCGGCGAGCACGGTCGCATTGCTGGAGGCTTCAATTACCGATCCGGACGGCCAGACCGGGTTTAACACGATGAAAGGTGACGCTGGCCAGGCTTCGCTCGACAACATGCTCGGCATGACGGCGAAACTCGCCTTCATTCAGAAACTCAATCTGCCTCAGGATCTTCTCGCGACGACCGGCAAGGCTTGGGTAGAGCAGATTGTTCGTCGCGTTGGAGGCGAAAAGGCTTCGGAGATGCGCCGGCACGCGCCTGCGCGGCAGATCGGGCTGTATGCGATTTATCTTCTGTTCCGCGAGGCGCAGTTGACGGATGCGATGGTCGATCTTCTGATCGAGACGGTCCACAAGATCGGCACGCGCTCGAAACGCAAGGTCGTGAGCCATATCGCAAAGGACATTGAGCGGGTCTACGGAAAGGAACGGCTGCTGGTCGAGATCGCCAGCGCCTCGATCGAGGAACCGTCCGGGCGCGTCTGCGATGTGATTTTCCCGATTGTCGGCAAGGACAAGCTGGCGGCGATCGTCAAGGAAAGCCAGGCGAAAGGGGCGCTCGATCGGCGTATATATAAGGTGATGCGCTCATCCTGGGCCAATCATTACCGGCGCATGTTGCCCGACCTGCTTTCCGTTCTGGAATTCCGGTCGAACAACACGATGTGGCGTCCGGTGCTTGCGGCGCTCGACTGGATTCGGAGCAAGATGGATGACGGCTGCCGGTTCGTGCCGGTGCAGGACGTTCCGATTGATGAGGTTATTCCCGCCAGGTGGCGCAGCTCCGTCATCGACGACGATGGGCGTGTTAACCGGATCAGCTACGAGCTTTGCGTTCTCACGTTGTTGCGCGACCGCATTCGCTCCAAGGAAATCTGGGTCGTTGGCGCGGACCGTTACCGGAACCCGGACGACGATCTCCCCAAGGACTTCGAAGTCCGGCGTGCCGCCTACTATTCCGACCTCAACCTGACACCAGACGCGAGGACATTTACGTCTGCCATCCGTTCAGAGCTTGAGCGGGAACTGTTGCTCCTCAATGCCAATATCCCGGACAATGATAAGGTCCGGCTTCTGTGGCGTGGCGAAAACCGCATCTCGATCACACCGTTCAAGCCTGCACCCGAGCCGAAAGGCCTCGATGCGATCAAAGGCGAGATCGGCGGACGCTGGCCGATGACCGGGCTGCTCGACGTGCTGAAGGAGGCTGCACTCGATACCGGCTTTCTGGATGCTTTCGAAACGTCGGCGTCGAGGGTTTCTCTATCGAAAGAGACGCTGGATCGACGGCTTTTGTTGTGCCTCTATGCGCTCGGCACGAATGCCGGGATCAAGCGGGTCGCGGGCGCGACACCCGATGTGAGCTATGAGGAATTGCTGCATGTTCATCGTCGCTTCATCCATGCACCGGCCCTGAGAGAGGCCAGCGCGCGGGTTGCGAACGCGACGCTGGCGATCCGCAATGCAGCCGTTTGGGGTGACGCGGGCACGGCCTGCGCGTCCGATTCCACGAAGTTCGGCGCGTGGGACCGCAATCTCATGACGGAATGGCATGCCCGCTATGGTGGGCGCGGCGTCATGATCTACTGGCACGTCGAGAAACGCGCGACCTGCGTTTATTCGCAGCTCAAGCGGTGCTCGTCCTCGGAGGTCGCTTCCATGATCGAAGGCGTTCTTCGCCATTGCACCGACATGGAAATTCAGCGCCAGTATGTCGACAGCCATGGTCAGAGCGCGGTCGGCTTCGCGTTTTGTCGCCTTCTCGGGTTCGAACTCGCGCCGCGTCTGAAAGCCATCGGTCGCCAGAAGCTGGCGATTCCGGACGCGGCGATGCGCGCGCGGCTCCCGAATCTCCTGCCGATCCTTTCCGGCGCGATCAACTGGGAGGAGATCGAGCAGCAATATGATGAGATGGTCAAATATGCCGCCGCGATGAAGACGAGAACGGCAGACCCGGAGGCGATCCTGCGCCGTTTTGCAAGGGCCGAAGTGATGCACCCGACCTACAAGGCGCTGAGCGAGCTCGGTCGCGCGGTCAAGACGATCTTCCTGTGCCGGTATCTTCGTCAGGAATCGCTCCGCCGCGAAATCCACGAGGGGCTGAATGTCGTGGAGAACTGGAACAGCGCCAACGGGTTCGTGTTCTTCGGCAAGGGCGGCGAGATCGCCACCAACCGGGTCGACGAGCAGGAGGTCTCCGCCCTTGCGCTGCATTTGCTGCAGGCGTCACTCGTCTACGTGAACACCCGCATGCTTCAGACCGTGCTGGTGGAACCGAAATGGGCGGGCCGGATGACGCCGGAGGATTATCGCGGCCTCACGCCGCTGATTTACAGTCACGTCAACCCATATGGTCGTTTCGACCTCGATCTGAATAGCCGGATCGATTTTGGGCGGCTGGCGGCATGACCGAGGCAATCCCGATCATCACATTTGGGTGCACCTTAGCGTGACAATCGAAAGTGACATATGCGACATGTCACAAAAGGGTGGTTTTTCCAGCAATGTGACAGTACAAGGACAAAGCCACCCTAATGTGACGGATTTGCCTATGAGCCGCGTCGGTTATGCCCGCGTCAGCACAACGGACCAGGAACTCGACATCCAGATTGCCCGGTTGAAGGCAGCGGGCTGTGAAATCGTTCGTTCGGAAGCTGGATCGGGCGCATCGCGAACCGGACGCACCGAGCTTGAGACGATCATGCAGTTCCTGCGTGCCGGCGACGAGCTTGTCGTCTTGCGCCTCGATCGGCTTGGCCGCTCCACACGCGATGTTCTGAACCTGGTCCATGAACTCGAAGAAAAGGGTGCCTCGTTGCGGGTGCTGGAGCCGGAAGTCACGACGGCCGGAACCATGGGAAGGATGGTGATCACCATCCTCGGCATGGTTGCCGACATGGAACTGAAGTTCATCAAGGATCGCCAGCGTGCCGGGATCGAAGCCGCCAAGATCGAAGGCGCCTACAAAGGCCGGAAGAAAAACGTCGATGACGATGAGATCCGACGCCGCGTCGCCGCCGGAGCAAGCAAGGCGAGTGTTGCCCGCGAGCTGAAGGTCTCGAGAATGACCGTCTATCGGGCGCTCGACGTTCCGCCAAAGACCGAGCTGCCGGAGAAGCCGCCGTCCGCCGCAATAGCCCTGCATCTGATCATCGAGAACTTCAACAAACATGGCCGGGGCAGAAAGCCCGCTCGGGAGCGCATCGAGGCGATGCTGAAGCGTGATTATCAGATGCAAAAGACCGGTAACTGCGATTACACTCTGACCATCACCTATGACCGCGAGCCCGATGGCATCAGCCTGGATGATGAAATCGAAAATCTCCAGACAGAGATGTTCAACATCGCCGAGAGCTACAGGTGCTCCATCGAGGTCGATATCCACGAAATCGGTGGTGACGAACGGTCCTGGTAGGCACGAACGTTCAACATTCGTTCTTCAACTTGGCCAAAATCGCAGCTTCGGGCCGACCGGGCCAATGTGCACCGCAGGGAGCACTCGAACGGTTACTTTATCGGAACCGTGCGGAGTTCATGGATCTGCGGGGCAGAGGTCGATCTCGGGCACCAGCCGGTGACGTTGAGCCAGCTGGAGGGCCTGACCCTGATCACGGAAGAAACCACGTCGAGAATAGGAGCCTATTTCGAGAGCTGGATGGTGCGCAACGATCTGAAATTCCGGAACGTGATTTACTGCAACAACCTCATCGCCACTGCAGGTCTCATTCTTTTGGGCCGGAACTTCATCACTAACTCGATGCCCGTGGACTATTTTTCCCAGTATATAAAAGATGGCAGAATGAAGATCCTGGCGACGGCCAAACCGCTTCCGGACATAGAGTATTTTTCTTACTCTAGAATCCTGCCCGACGATATTGCTCACATAAATGCCCTGGCGCGGGAGAAATGCGATTTCTCATGCAGGATATTCTAAGGCATTGTCACTCAGTTCAGGGGAAATCGGATTGGTTACCGTCCGGTCTGCTGGGGATCAGCTGCTATTCTGGGACATTCGACGTGATATCAGGTGAGCCCTTTTCCGGCTCTCGACCGCTCAAACCGGTGCATCTTCGTCCATGTGCGGTCCATGGACGGCTTCTCTTGCTTCCCGCGTTTGCGGGATAGAAGCCAATTCCGAAAGCCTCAGTGGCTTGACCGGAAAACGCACACGATAGGTGCCTATCTCTCCGGGCGAGCAGCCTCGCTCCGCCGCAATCATGTTCGTCACCGTGCTGGCGCACATACGTCCTTGGCATGGTCCCATCCCGCATCGCAGGAAAGTCTTTAGCTGGTTCGGCCCCGGCACGCCTGCTGCGATCGCCTCCGACACTTGCCCCGCTATGACCTCCTCGCAGCGGCAGACGACGACGCTTTTGTCGCGCGGCACAAGAAAGGCTTTCGAGGGGCGGTAAAGCGTGTTCAGAAAGGCACGGCCGCGTAACTGTCGTCGTAACTGTCGTCGCAGCAGCCTTTGCAGTGCACCCTTGTCGACCGCTCTAATGGAACCGATCCGGGCCAGTATCTCCAGCGCCACGAGGCGCCCGGCAAGGGCGGCGGCAGCGGCCCCTGCAATGGCTGCACCATCGCCGGCTACCCATATCCCTTCTATCGACGTCATGCCGGAGTGGTCGGTGTATGGCTGGAACGCATGCTGGCCACCGTTCCACTCCAGCGTACAGCCGGCCGCGCTCGCTAGATTGGTATTAGGTATGACGCCTTGATGCAGAAGCAACGTGTCGACATCGATATCGAACGATTTGCCACCCACGCCATAGCGCACGGCTTCCACTTTCCCGCATCCTTTCGCCACCAGTCCCGTGACACCGCGAACGACGCGGGTTTTGGTGGCAACCCGCATCACCAATCCGATGCCCTTCGCGGCATAGGGCGATCGGGCGAAATCAGGGAGAAACGGAAGCGCCGGCCACCAGGCGCTGCGATCGGTCGTGTCGAGCACCGCTACGACGTTGCCGCCGGCCGCTAACATCTGCGCGGCAAGAAGGTATAGAAGCGGGCCACAGCCGGCGAGCACCGTTCTCCCAGCAGGAATGAGGCCTGAAGACTTCAGCGCGATCTGCCCGGCGCCAGCCGTCATCACGCCCGGCAGCGTCCATCCGGGAATGGGCATGGGCCGCTCCATTGCCCCGGTAGCCATGACCACATGGGCCGCACGCACCAGCCGGGCATTGCCACGGTGGGAAACTCCGATTTCCAGACAATGGGCGGATTGCACCTGAAGCTTCCGTACGCTCCAGACCGTTGCGCCACCAAGGTAGCTACAGCCCGAATTGAGAAAATCTTCGACGAGCAGATCACCGGCGCAATAATCCTTGCCCAATATAGCGCGTGTGCGCGGAGTGGCCCGGGATATGGAGCGGTATATCTGCCCACCGGGCGTGGCATTCTCGTCTACGAGCAGGACGCTCGGACATCTCGTGGCCAGTTCCCATGCCGCTGCAAGTCCCGCCGGTCCCGCTCCGATCACAATGACGTCGTAGCTGGCCGACAGTTCCGAAATAGCGCTGAGTTCACCAGCTCGGAAGGGGTCTTCGCCGGCTATACCGTCCATGGTTTCAAGGCTGGACATTTGTGGCCCCATTCTGGAAGCTGACCTGCATTCCCTGAGCGACTTCGGTCAGGCAGCTCTGGCGGTTGGCAACGCCATCTATGGTCACCAGGCAATCGAAGCAGACGCCCATCATGCAATAGGGCGCGCGTGATTCACCTGTCACGACGCTGGCGCGGAACGCAGTGACCCCCGCCTCCAACAGGGCGCAGGCGACCGTATCGCCGGCTCTGGCTGCTATCTCCTTCCCCTCGAACGTGAAGAAGACGGGTGAGCTGCTATCATCGATCCGGCGAAACATCGAACCTCGCACTGGAAAAGGGCAGAAGCCTGGCATCGAGCTTCCCCGCAGCAATCTGCGGCGCTACGTCAAAAACATGGGTGGCGGCGAGCGTGATACCGGAGTGGCAGGTGACAAGGAACGCGCCGGGGTGGCGGTTGGACTGCTCGTATACCGGAAGCCCATCCGCAGTCTGCACACGAAATCCGCTCCAGCTTCGCACGACATTGAGGCTGGCAAGAAGAGGGAAGGTGCGTATGGCTCTTTGGGCAAGGGCGGCACTGATCTCCTGATCGGTGAGGATCGAAGCCGAGTGGGTTTCCTCGCTGTCGCCTATCATGACGCCACCCTCATCGGCCTGACGAATCGTTCCAGAGGGATAGGAAAAGAACGGCTGGCACTTCTCCGTGACGACCACCTGGCCTTTGCTGCGCACCAGCGGGGCAGAAAGCCCAACCATCGGGGCCAGTCTGTCGCTATCGAGACCGGCCGCCAGAACAAGCCGGCTGCAGGAAACCTCGCCCCAGTGCCCTCGCAGCAGAAAGCCTGTTCCTCTGGGCGAGATGGTTTCGACAGTGTGCCTGGCACGATAGTCGATGCCGCGCCGCAACATCGCCACATGCAACGCCCGAAACAGACGCAACGAATTGACGTCGCCATCGCGTCGGCCGAATATCGATCCGACAACCTCCGGCCCTATGAAAGGAACGCGCTCACGGGTATGTTCATGATCGAGGACCTCGTAAGAGGCCTCGTTCCCGCCGGTCGTCCGGTCGATGGCTTCAACCTCCTCATGAAGCCGGCGAAGCTCGTTCTCACTGAGACAGAAGGAAAATCCTCCAGGCTGCCTCAGCGCGACATCCATGTGTGTCTCCTCGCGCAGGGCATTCGCCATCTTAGGCCAGAGCTGAACGGAATGGCGGGTCCATAACGCATAGTCAGGGCTTTTGAGGCCCTTGCCCTGCACCCAGACAAGGGCGAAATTTGCGCGCGAGGCGCGCAAAGCCAAATCGTCCCCATCCACCACGAGAAGGTCGCCGACGCCGCTTCGCGCCATACCCCAAGCGATCGAGGCGCCGACGACGCCGCCGCCTATCACGACCGTATCGCGATGACCGAGGTTCATATTGAAATTCTGCCTGCTGCGAGGTCGGGGCGACAGAACCGCCCCAACCTCGTTTCCGGTGCCAGACTCATTCCCGCGGAGAAACGTCCACCTTGAACCACTTCTCCGAAAGTTTCTTCAACGTTCCATCGGCAATGGCCGCGGAAATTCCGCTATCGAGCGTCTTTTTCAATTCGGTGTCTTCTGTGCGAAGTCCTGCAGCGATAAATCCGCTGGAAAAGACCGGGCCGACGAGCGCCGTCTGGTCACGCAATTCGGGGCGTTCTAGCGCCGAAGCTTGGACGGTGTAGTTGGCAAGCACGGCGTCCAGCCGTCCGCTCGTCAGGTCTAGATTATGCTCCTCGGTAGATTTGTACTCACGTACGTCCGTCACGCCCGGAAGATTTTTCGCCATGAAGTCTGCCGCCGTCGTCGTTCCCTGGACGCCCACGGCCTTGCCGACCAGCAGCTTATCGATCGTTGCAATCTCCTGCTTGCCTTCCTCGCTCCCAGGATCGACGAAATTGCCATTGCTGGCCTCCATCGATCCGAAGACATCACCGTCCTTGCGAACGAGGAAAATGTTTCCGCCCAGAGCATATGGCCTGCTGAACGCCATGACCTTCTCGCGCTCTGCGGTAACGCTCATTCCACCCATGATGACATCGAACTTCTTGGCCTGAAGGGCTGGAATGATGCCATCCCAGGATTGCGCCGAGACTTCGCATTTAATCTTCTGGCTTTCACAGATGTAATTGGCCAGATCGATCTCGAACCCCTCGAGTTCGCCCTTGGAGTTCTGCGACGCCCACGGAGGGTACGCGCCATCCGTGGCAATCCTCACGACGGCGTCTTCGGCATGAACTGCGCCCACTATCAGGAATCCCGCTACAAATGTGGTAGCTGCGATTTTGAAGTTCACTCTGTTTCCTCCCTTGGTTTCACGATTTGCTGAAGGTTTTTGTCGACGAGAGCTACATCCCTACCTCTCCTGGGAAATGAATTTCCGGAATCGGTCAGATCTGGAATTCTCGAAAACATCGGACGGCTTTCCGTCTTCCTCGACCAGGCCGTTATGCAGGAAAACGACCCTGTCGGAGACCTCACGGGCAAAGCCGATTTCGTGTGTTACGATGAGCATGGTGCGCCCCTCTTCGGCCAGGCTCCTCATTACCTTGAGGACTTCGCCGACCAGTTCCGGGTCGAGGGCGGAAGTTGGTTCATCGAACAGCATAAGTTGCGGGCGCATGGCCAGCGCGCGGGCAATGGCCGCGCGCTGCTGCTGGCCACCGGAAAGCTGCGAAGGATACTGGTCCTTCTTCTCATAGATACCGACGCGTCGCAGCAGCGCTTCAGCCTCGGCGAGGCATTCCGAACGGCTTCTGCCCTGCACGTGGACCGGTCCCTCGACGATGTTTTCCATGATCGTCCTGTGGGACCAGAGATTGAAGCTCTGGAACACCATGCCGATGCGGGATCGCAACCGCTCTACCTGGCGCATGTTAGCTGGTCGCGGCGCGCCCTCCTGCGGCTGGTGCAGCGCGATGGTTTCGCCGCTAACCGCAACGGTTCCCCGATTGGGAACCTCCAGCATGTTGATGCAACGCAGCAGCGTGGATTTACCGGAGCCCGAAGAGCCGAGGATGGACACCACCTCACCCTCGCTGGCCCGCAAAGAGACTCCGTGAAGAACTTCTACGGCGCCATAGCGCTTATGGATGTTTTCGAGCGCAACTGTCGGCGTTGCCGTCTGCTCAGGCAATGATATCCCCCTGAATTCTATGTTTGTTCGGGCGCGTCGTGTCAGCGGGCGAAAGCTGACGCTCGAGCAGATCGAATCCCCTGGCGATCAGGAAATTAAGCATCAGGTAGATCGCACCGGCGCAGATGAAGACTTCCACCGGCCGAAATGTGGACGATATGATCTTTGCCGAGATGCCGGTTATCTCCATCATCGTGATGGTCGAGGCCAGCGATGTGGACTTGACCATGAGGATGACCTCATTGCTGTAGGCAGGCAGCAATTGCCGGATGGCTAGCGGCAGGACGATGCGCCGGTAAAGGGTAAAACGGGTCATGCCGATGGCACGGCCCGCCTCGACCTCCCCGGCAGACACCGACAACAGCCCGCCGCGAATGATTTCCGAGGAATAGGCCGCGGTATTCAGGGCAAGCGCGAGCACCGCACACCAGTAGGCCTGCCGCAGGTAAGGCCAGACGAAGCTATGGCGCAGGCCCTCGAACTGGGAGAGGCCGTAATAGATGATGAAAAGCTGGACCAGAAGCGGGGTACCGCGGAACACGAAGATGTAGGCACTGGCGATCGACGAGGGCAACCAACCGCTCAGACGCATGATCGCCAGCACATATCCGAGCGCCGTGCCGGCAAGGATGGACAGCGCCACCAGTTGCAGGGTTAGCGGCAGGCCACCGAGCAGGCGCATTGTCGTGTCTGCAAGGAAACCGGTGTCGATCATGACTGGAGCGCGCTCCGCACGCCGCGCATTGCCCTTTTCTCGGCGTACCGAAACAGCAGCCCGGACACGAAAGTGACCGCCAGATAAAGGATGCCGGCGGTGACGTAGAACGTGAAGGGAAGGCGCGTCGAGCTTGCGCCGATATAGGCCTGGCGCATCAACTCCACGAGGCCGACGATAGAAATGAGGGCGGACTCCTTCAGTGCAAGCTGCCACACATTGCCCAGGCCTTGGATTGCATAGCGCGCCGCCTGAGGTGCGATGATACGCCGGAAGACCATGAATGGCCGCATGCCGATTGCACGGCCAGCTTCGATCTCGCCCCTGGGCAGGGCCTGATAGGCCCCGCGAAAGACCTGCATCTGATAGGCGCCAGAAACCGTCCCGATGGCGCCGGCGCCAAGCGCAAACGTTGGACCGCCGACGAAACCATCGACCGCCATCGCCTGCGCAACAACGGCGATCAGGCTGCTGCCGCCAAAATAAAACAGGTAGATGACCAGCAGATCCGGAATACCACGAAACACCGTGCAATAGGCTTCGGCAATGAAATTCAGCGGGCGAAAGCGCGACAGCCTTGCCGCTGCGGCAAGAACGCCGATGACCATCCCAAGGGCAAAGCCGCTTGCAGCGACGGCAACGGTCATGGCGAGGGCGCTCAGCATGACGCCTCCCCAACCCTCCGGCCCGATCCCCATCAACTCGAGATGGAACAGCAAGCTTGCCTCCCAGTGTACGGGCGCGCCCGTCGCATGGGATGTGATTGCAAGCCAAGGAGCATCATGTCAAATTCATAAAAAGTACCAGAGGATGCATAAATATTATGCTTGAGACGATCAACTTCCGGCAGGTGCAAGCATTCCGTACCGTCATGCTCACCGGCCAGATAACGACGGCCGCGGAATTGATGGGCATAACGCAACCAGCCGTAAGCCGGCTGGTGCGCGATTTCGAATACGCCACGCGACTGGCGCTGTTCGTACGGCGGGGAAACCAGATCTTGCCGACGCAGGCTGCCAAGACGCTGATGGCCGAGGTAGAAAGGGCGTTCTCGGGCTTGAATCGAGTTCAGGTTCTGGCCGATGCCATTAGGCGTCAATCCGCAGGGATTTTGAGGATCGCGGCCACGCCCGCTTTGGCCATCAACGTCCTGCCCCAAGTCGTGGCGTCCTTTCTCAAGGATCGCCCGGGCCTACACATTTCTCTCAATGGGCTCAACTCACCCATGGTTATCGAAGCTGTCGCGTCGGGCCATGCCGACATCGGTTATGCAGACGGCCCAATAGATCGACCGGGGTTCGAAGTGCTCAGCTATCCGATGGATGCCATCGTCGCCCTCCCCGCGGGCCACAGGCTGGCGGCACAGGATATCGTCGAACCCGCCGATCTGATCAATGAACGTATCATCGCCCTCGATCCGGGCACCATATCGGCCATGCGCGTGGAGGTAGCGCTTGCGGGTATAGCGCGAGGGGCCCAAATCGAGACAAAGCTCACGCACACGGCCTGCGCGCTGGTGGCGGAGGGCGTGGGCTTGACCCTGGCCGACCCGCTGTCGGCCGGCGAATTTATCGACCGGGGCCTGTGCATAAGGCCGTTCAGTCTTTCCGTGGATGCAGGGTTTCAGTGCATTCGGCTGGCGGCCAGCGCACCTTCCAATATCGTGGCGGACTTCATGGACGAGGCCATCTCCTGCATGGACAGCAGGGTCCGTGAGGCCATCTCCTGCATGGACAGCAGGGTCCGTGAAGCCACCAACCATCGGGACTTACAGCTGACATGATCAAGGCTTTCGGCATCGCGCAAGCCGCTGTTCGATCGTCATTGAAGCGCTGCCACCCGTCGTGATGCCCAGAGGCTCCTTTTTGGGGTCGTTTGCGGGAGGGGGCGAAATCCTACGCTAAGCCGAGCACGCGCTTTCCATAGTCCCT
>JBEBXE010000071.1:0-12020 GCA_040391705.1 Aerobium aerolatum | reverse complement strand
ATTTGTCGAGCCCCGGCTCGGTGTCGGGGCTGATCGCGTCGGCCGGGCATTCCGGTTCGCAGACGCCGCAGTCGATGCACTCGTCCGGATGGATGACGAGCATGTTTTCGCCCTCATAGAAACAGTCGACCGGGCACACCTCGACGCAGTCGGTGTACTTGCACTTGATGCAATTGTCGGTGACGATGTAAGTCATGAGGAAACTCCCGCGGGGATACGCGTCTTTTCATCCGGCCGGTGAGGTAAGCCGTTTATCACTGCCGCGCAAGGGCGACCAATCCGCACAACCCAGCTATGCAACATCCGACGGGTGCGCTCCGCATCAGTCGTCATCACGCAGCGCATCGAGCTGGCGGCGTTCTCTCTTGGTCGGGCGACCGCTTCCCGGCTCGCGCACCGCCGGTGCGGCAATCCGGGCTGCCGGGTCGGTCGTCTCCGCCAGCGGGGTGATGTCCTCGTACAGCTTGCGCGCCTCTTCGGCAGGGCCGCGACGCACGCCGAGCCCCACCACACGCCAGACCAGCACCCGTCTTTCGAGCGAGATCGTCAGCACATCGCCGGACTTCAGCCCATGCGACGGCTGGTCGACCTTGTCGCGGTTCACCCGAACCTTCGACCCCTGCACCAGCTTGGCCGCCAGCGAGCGCGATTTCACCGCGCGCGCGAAAAACAGCCATTTGTCGATCCGCTGACGTCCCTCGCCAACCATTCTATTTCTTGAGCTGGTCCCGCAGCGCTGCAAGCTTGGCAAAAGGCGAATCCGGATCGATCTTCACCGGACGCTCCTCGCGCGGCTTGCCGCCACCATGGCGATCGTTGCGGCGCTGATCGTTGCCACCCTTGTCGTTGCGGCCACCAGGCTTGCCCTTGAACGTGCTGCGCTCCTGACGCTCGCCTTCCGGACGACCGCCGTCGCGACGCGGACCCTTGGCCTGCTGCGGCCCACCGCGATTGGTGTTTGGCCGGCGCGCCTGCTGGTCCGGCTGGCCCTGCTCCGGGCTCTGGCCCTGCGCAGCCTGGCCTTGACCTTGGCGCTGCTGCCCCTGGCGCTGGCCATGACGCTGCTGTCCGTGACGTGGGCGGCCTTCAAAGCGGCCCGGACGCCACAGCAGGATCGGTTTGACTTCTTCGACCGGCTCATCCGCCACCACCGGCGCGGCAGCTTCCACAGCCGCACCGTCAGCAACGGCTTCCACCGGCGCGTCGACGGCAACAGCTTCGACCACTGGCGCTTCGACGATTACCGCTTCCGGTGCCGAAACTTCGGCCTCAACGGCTGCTTCGACACTTTCCGCAACCGGTGCGTCAGCAATCGCAGCTTCAGGCTCCGCCGTTTCAGCCGACACTTCGGCTTCACCCACGACAGCTTCTTCAGCTGCGGCAGCAGTAGCGGCGGCTTCAGCGGCTGCCTTGGCAGCCAGACGCTCGCGCTCGGCGGTATCGAAAGCTTCGATCTTGGCCTGAACGTCGGTAGCGGGCTTTGCTTCCGCGCGGTAGCCGAGGCCCTTGAGAATTTCTTCCATATCCTCGGCAGTCGCGCCGAGAATCGACATCATCGCCGGTGTGACGATGAACGCCGCGCCGTCGAATGCGCCATCGGGACGCGGGCCGGTGCCGGCGCGCCAGCCGAGAGCCGGGCGAATCAGGTCAGCCAGGCGCTCGAGAATGTCGACGCGCACCGCGCGACGGCCCAAGGAGCGATAACCGGCCAGACGATAGAAAAGCGGCTCGAACGCCGTGTCGACCACCACCGAGGTGCGGCCGGACGCCAGCGCGTTGACGACATCGCCGAAGCCGGGCTTGTCCTTGCCGTCGTTCTGCAGCGCCCACAGCAGCGTCACCAGTCCGGCAGGCGCAGGCTTGAGCAGCGCCGGCACGAAGACGTGGAACGCACCGAAACGGACGCCAAGACGCCGCAACGCAGCGCGCGCATCCTGATCCAGCGACTTGACCTCATCGGCCACGTCGCGACGGTTGAGCACGCCGTAATTTTCGACCAGACGGAACGCGATGCCGCGCGCCGTGCCGATCAGCTGGTCGGCGTTCTTGAGATCGAACAGCGGCTTGAGCAGCGTTTCGGCCTGATATTTGACGAACCGTTCGGCCCGGGCAGTGACCTTGTCGCGGGCCGCACCAGCGAGCTGGTCGTCTGCCAACAGGATCAGACGTGGCGCCAGCGGGTCCTCGCCAGCGGCCAGCGTGCCGATCGGCGCGCCGATCCAGCGCAGCAGGCCGTCCGACGCCAGGGCGAAATCGCCATTCGGGGCGTTGGCGAAGCGTTCCGCGCGCGCCTCGAATTCCGCAGCCAGCGCCTTTTGCGCCGCCGCTTTCACCGCCTTGGCGTCTTCGCCACCAGCCGACGGATCGGCGGTGAATCGAAAACCTTGCAAGGCTCCAACGTGGTGTCCCTCGACAACAACGTCGCCGGACGGATTTATTTCTGCTTCAAGCATCGCATTTTCTCTCAGGCGCCTCATGAGCACGGATGTCCTGCGGTCTACAAAGCGTTTCGTCAATCGCTCATGCAATGCATCAGACAGTCTGTCCTCTATCTCCCGCGTTTTTTCCTGCCAATAGGTCGGATCGGCAAGCCAACCCGGTCGGTGTGAAACGAAAGTCCAGGTACGTATCTGGGCGATCCGGTGCGACAGCGTGTCGATATCGCCCTCTGTCGTATCAGACCTGCGTACCTGTTCGGCCATATAATCTTCATCGACATGGCCCTTGCGCGCAATGTCGAGATAGATCGAGCCAATGATATCTGCGTGCTGTGCCGGTGCAATACGGCGATAGTCGGGTAGCGCGCACGCATCCCACAGCTGTTCGACGCGCTTGCCACCGGTGGCCAGCTTGCGAATGTCGTCGTCCTTGGACAGATATTCGAGCGCCCGCGCATCGACGGCGGGCAACGCACGCGTCAGCCCCTCCACCGGCGGGATCGCGTCGATCGACCGCTTCAGGGCGTCGAGGCTGGAAAAATCGAACCGGGCGCTGCGCCACTGCAGCACCTTCACCGAATCGAAATTGTGCGATTCGATCCGCTCGACCAGGTCGTTGGGGAACGGATCGACCTGCCCGGTGACACCAAACGTGCCGTCGCGGACATGGCGGCCGGCGCGACCGGCGATCTGGCCCAGTTCGGCCGCCGACAGGTCGCGATATTGAAAACCGTCGAACTTGCGGCTCTGCGCGAACGCCACGTGGTCGACGTCGAGATTGAGCCCCATGCCGATGGCGTCGGTGGCCACCAGATAATCGACGTCGCCGGACTGATAAAGCTCGACCTGCGCGTTGCGGGTGCGTGGGCTCAGCGCCCCCAGCACCACCGCCGCACCGCCACGCTGGCGGCGGATCAGCTCGGCGATGCCGTAAACCTCTTCCGCCGAGAAGGCGACGATGGCTGAGCGCTGCGGCAGGCGCGTGATCTTCTTGGAGCCGGCATAGGCAAGATGCGACATCCGTGGCCGGGTAATCACCGACACGCCGCGCAACAGCTTTTCGAGAATGCCGCGCATCGTCGCCGAGCCGAGCAGCAGCGTCTCCTGCCGCCCGCGCAGATGCAGCAGGCGATCGGTGAAGATATGCCCGCGCTCCAGATCAGCGGCCAGCTGCACCTCGTCGATGGCAACAAAGGCCGCATCGGTTTCGCGCGGCATCGCCTCCACCGTGCACACCGAATAGCGCGCGCCGGGCGGAACGATCTTTTCTTCGCCGGTAATCAGCGCGACCTTGTCGGCGCCGACCTTGTCGACCACGCGGCCATAGACCTCGCGCGCCAGAAGGCGCAGCGGCAGGCCGATGACACCACTTTCGTGGGCCACCATGCGCTCGATCGCCAGATGGGTCTTGCCGGTATTGGTGGGTCCGAGCACCGCGGTGACATCCCTGCCCGAAAGCATAAGGGGCGCGTCAGCTCTGGTCAGGATATTCATCTTAGGAGGTGGGCCCTCTCGACGCTCCATGCGCGGAAGAACTCCCCCTAGCATGAGATACAGTGAAGCGGAAGATGGTGCGGCCGATCCGGTCGCGCAACGTTTTCCCCAAGCCGTTTAACAATTGGAACGAGTCTGGAACGAATCAGCGACGAATCGCTGACTCAGCCGAGTTCTGCTTTCGTTCACCGCTACATATAGACATTGGATCCCCTCAAAAGCGCACATGCTGAATCGCCGAACCCCGTCGTCAGCCGAAATAATCGCCGCCGTTAACATTTGTCGCACCGCCCCCCGCGCGCGGCGCCGCGAAGCGCTCTTCTCACCTGATAAGATTATGTTTTCGTTAAGCTTTTCTTGAGGCTCCATTAACCATGCAGACTTCCTCCCACCCCAGGCGTTAACGGTCCAGCCAAAGCGGGAACGAAACGGCGACGAATCGCTGCTTCCCTTGGTTTCCCCCTTTGTTCTCAACCAGATATGGTGTCTTCCACCGTTTGCGCACAGCTAATCCACAGCTTGTCCACAGCGATACGAACAGACGCAGAGGCCGCCGATTGAGCTTTGGCGTCGCCGGCAGGCCGCCTGCCGCTTTTCGGGCAGCCCCCTGATTACGTTGCTTTTTATCGCCCCAACATCACGTCAGACTTGTCGAGTTGCCCATATTGTGTGCAACTAAGCTGTGGGGACATCATCTTTTCTTGAGGGACACATATGTCTAAACGTCTTTTTGCGGAATTCTTCGGCACGTTCTGGCTTGTTTTCGGCGGTTGCGGCGCGGCCGTGATTGCCGCCGCGTTCCCGGAGCTTGGTATCGGGTTTGTCGGCGTCGCGTTGGCGTTTGGTCTGACAGTGCTGACGATGGTCTATGCCGTCGGCGGCATTTCCGGTGGTCACTTCAACCCGGCCGTGTCGGTCGGCCTGCTGGTCGCCGGCCGCTTTGAGGCACGCGAGCTGGTGCCGTACATCATCGCCCAGGTCATCGGCGCCATCGTCGCCGCCTCGGTTCTCTATGTCGTCGTCAGCGGCAGGGCCGACTTCACCTCCGTCGGCGGCTTCGCCTCCAACGGCTACGGCGTCGCGTCACCCGGCGGCTACTCGATGACGTCCGCCCTGATCATCGAAGTTCTGCTGACCTTCTTCTTCCTGCTGATCATCCTCGGCTCGACCAGCGGCCGCGTCCCGGCAGGCTTTGCCGCCATTCCGATCGGTCTGGGCCTGACGCTGATCCACCTGATCTCGATCCCGGTGACCAACACGTCGGTGAACCCGGCGCGTTCGACCGGCGTGGCGCTGTTTGCCGAAGGTCCGGCATTGGGGCAGCTGTGGCTGTTCTGGGTCGCGCCACTCGTCGGCGCAGCTTTGGCCGGCATCGTCTACAATGCCGTCTTCAGCGACGACTGATAGTCAGCTCTCCTGAAATGCAAAGCGGCCCCTCAACGGGGCCGCTTTCATATCCGGATCGTGCCAAGTCTCAGACGACGAACTGGCCGCCATTGGCCGAGATCGTCGACCCGGTGATGAAGCCGGCATCGTCGGACGCCAGGAACAGCACGATGCGGGCGATTTCGCCGACCTCGCCCAGACGGCCCACCGGGATCTGCGCGATGATCGACTCACGCACCTTCTCCGGCACCGCCATCACCATGTCGGTCCCGATATAGCCGGGGCAGATGGCGTTGACGGTGATGCCGGCCTTGGCGCCTTCCTGCGCCAGCGCCTTGGTGAAGCCGAGGTCGCCGGCCTTGGCCGCCGAGTAGTTCGCCTGCCCCATCTGGCCCTTCTGGCCGTTGATGGACGAAATCGTGACCACCCGGCCGAACTTGCGCTCGCGCATTCCCGGCCACAGCGGATGCGTCATGTTGAAGACACCGTTGAGGTTGGTATCCATCACCTCGCGCCATTGCTGCGGCGTCATGCGGTGAAACATCGCGTCGCGGGTGATGCCGGCATTGTTGACCAGCACGTCGATCGGCCCGAGATCGGCTTCCACCTGCTTCAGCCCCTCGGCGCAGGCCTCGTAGTCGGCGACGGACCATTTGTAGACGGGAATGCCGGTTTCCGTCTTGAAGGCGGCGGCGGCCTCGTCGTTGCCGGCATAGTTGGCGGCAACCTTGTAGCCCGCATCGCGCAGGGCCACTGAAATGGCCGCACCAATGCCGCGTGTTCCCCCGGTGACAATTGCGGTTCTGGTCATGCTGTCCTCCTTCTGGGTGATCAACCGATGTGCAGGTTCCCCTTTTGCACAGGGTTGCTTGTGGTCTGAGACGGCCCTCTTGATACGAAAACGGCCGGGCAGCAGAGCTGTCCGGCCGTTTCGAATTTACAAATTTCAATCTGCCGCCGCCGCGTGGCGACCAGCAGATGAAGGGCGGTCACATTTCTGAAGACCGCCGCTGCCCCCATTACAGCGCTTCGACGCACATTGCGACGCCCATGCCGCCGCCGATGCACAAGGTGGCCAGGCCCTTCTTGGCCCCGCGACGCTGCATCTCGAACACCAGCGTGTTGAAGACGCGCGCGCCGGATGCGCCGATCGGGTGGCCGATGGCAATCGCGCCGCCATTGACGTTCACGATGTCAGGGTTCCAGCCCATTTCCTTGTTGACCGCGCAGGCCTGCGCCGCAAACGCTTCGTTGGCTTCGATCAGGTCGAGATCGGCGACGTTCCAGCCAGCCCGCTCCAGCGCCTTGCGCGAAGCCGGGATCGGGCCGGTGCCCATGATCTGCGGGTCGACGCCGGCGGTCGCCCACGACGCAATCCGCACCAGCGGCGTGATGCCACGACGCACCGCCTCTTCCTCGGTCATCAGCACGATCGCGGCAGCGCCGTCATTGATGCCGGATGCGTTGGCGGCAGTGACCGTGCCCTCCTTGTCGAAGGCCGGCTTCAGCTTCTGCATCGCTTCAATCGTCGCGCCGTGGCGGATATATTCGTCAGCATCCACGACAACGTCGCCCTTGCGGGTCTTGAGCGTCACCGGGACGATTTCGTCCTTGAAGCGGCCGGCCTTCTGCGCCGCTTCGGCCTTGTTTTGCGATGCAACCGCGAAAACGTCCTGCTCCTCGCGCGACAACTGCCACTGACGCGCGACGTTCTCGGCGGTGTTGCCCATGTGATAGCCGTAGAACGCGTCCCACAGGCCATCCCGGATCATGGTGTCGATCATCTTGAAGTCGCCCATTTTCACGCCGGAACGCAGATGCGCGACATGCGGGGCCATCGACATCGATTCCTGCCCGCCGGCAACAATCACCTTGGCGTCACCGGTCTGGATTTGCTGCATGCCGAGCGCAATGGCGCGCAGGCCCGAGCCGCACAGCTGGTTCAAGCCCCACGCGGTGGCTTCCTGCGGCACGCCCGCAGCCATTGCCGCCTGCCGCGCCGGGTTCTGCCCCTGCCCGGCCGTCAGGATCTGGCCCATGATGACTTCGTCGACGTCCTTGCCGTCGACGCCGGCACGTGCCAGGGCTTCACGAATGGCGACCGCGCCGAGCTCATGCGCAGGTGTGTTGGCGAAGGCTCCGTTGAATGAGCCGACTGGGGTTCTTGCCGCACTGGCGACGACGATGGCGGAGGCAGACATGGGCGGTCCTCGAATAGACAGTTCTTAAAGAATATACGGTCAGTTCTTGCCGTTTCCATAGAGCAAGTCAAACCGGAATCTGGAACCGTCGGGTTCACTGATGCACTGCACAAAGCGCTTTCATTTGTCAGCGGTTTGCGCATATCCTCCCCTAACCGGTTCTACGAGAACCATTTTCAACGTCTGATTACGCAGCGTTCCTGCATTTGGGGAGATCACGGATGCCCGCAAAAGACGATCCCATTATTATCAAGAAATACGCCAACCGCCGCCTCTACAACACCGGCACCAGCACCTATGTGACGCTGGAAGACCTGGCGGAAATGGTCAAGCGGGGCGAAGAATTCACCGTCCAGGACGCCAAATCGGGCGATGACATCACCCATCCGGTGCTGACCCAGATCATCTTCGAGCTGGAGAACAAGGAAGGGCAGAACATGCTGCCGGTTCCGTTCCTGCGCCAGTTGATCGCGTTTTACGGCGACCAGATGCAGATGGTGGTGCCGAGCTTTCTCGAGCAGTCGATGATCGCGTTTGCCAAGGAGCAGGAGCGGTTTCGCGAGCAGATGAAGACGGCCGTCACCGGCACGCCGTTGGACGTCGCGCCCTTCACCGTGCCGATGAAGGCGATCGAGGAGCAGACCAAGCGCAACATCGAGCTGTTCCAGAACGCCATGCGCATGTTCACGCCGTTCCCGCCGCAGCCTGCCGCACCGAGCCGGGAAGCCGAGCCGGAAGCCGGCGCACGCCAGAGCGATGGCGACCTGCAGGAACTGAAGGAACAGATTGCCGCGATGCAGCGCAAGCTGGACCAGATGGGCAACGACTAGATTTCAGATAGGAAATTTGTTTCGGGCCGCTCGCTTCAGCGATAGTTCACATCGCGGGACGCGGCCCGAAGCGAGATGACGAACCCGGCCAGGACGTCGACCAGCGCGATCGCCATCAGAATGAAAAACAGCGACGAAGCGGCGCTCTCGACCAGCAGGAATTCCACCAGGAAAGCGACGAAAACGAAGGTCGACAGCAGGTGATCGAGCACCGAGGCGTTCGATGTCCGTGTCGCCTTGAGAATTTCCACGAACAGCACAAGCAGCGAAAACAGCACCAGCAGATCGGCGGCGCTCATCGTCCATGTGCCGCCCGACAACATCCGCAGCGAGAACAGTTCCGCCTGCCACGGCCCCGTCCCGAACAATCCGGCAAGGCCGAGATTGTAGAGGATGAACGGCACGATCATCAGAGGCACATTTGCAAGCATCGGAAAATTCCGCACGGAGGCAGTCACACGTCAAACGAAAAAGACCGGCAACGAAGCCGGTCTTTACCATTCATCGGGCCGCAGCCAGGAAAGGCCTCAGCCTTCCTTGGGCTCCAGAACCTGACGACCGCGGTACATACCGGTCTTCAGGTCGATGTGGTGCGGGCGGCGCAGTTCGCCGGAATTCTTGTCCTCGACATAGGTCGGGGCCTTCAGTGCGTCAGCTGAACGACGCATGCCACGCTTGGAAGGCGAGGTCTTTCTTTTTGGTACAGCCATGGGTCCTGCTCCGGTGTTTGGTCAAACGGTCGACAGTGCCCCTCGTCTAAAGAGCTCGCATGGCGACCAAAATCCAATAAAGTTGCGTGCCTATACACTCCACAGGAGGTTTTGGCCAGCGCTGCAATGGAAAATTTTCCACTTCAGCGCCAAATTCGCCCGATCAGGGCTTAAGGCAGTGATTGTAGCCTCCGGCATGGCCGGCGCGACGTTCGATGGTTCCCGCGAGCCGGTTCAAACCTGGGCCCGGCTTCGCAGGATTACGTGTATAGGGGTTCGGCAACGTCACCGCAAGCAGCGCCGCCTGACGCGCGCTGAGGTCGCGGCTGGACTTGCCGAAATGGTACTGCGCCGCCGCCTCCGCGCCATAGATGCCCGGCCCCCATTCGGCGATATTCAGGTAGATCTCCATGATCCGGCGCTTCGACATCACCAGATCGAGATAGAGCGCGTAAGGCAGCTCCACCGCTTTGCGGAGATAGGAGCGCCCCGGCCACAGGAACAGGTTCTTGGCCGTCTGCATCGAGATCGTCGAGCCGCCACGCGTCGGCTCGCCGGCGAGAAAGTCATTGACGATCGCCCGCATCTCCCCGAGATCGACGCCGAGATGGGAACAGAACTGCCCGTCCTCCGACATCATCACCGAATGCACCAGCCGCGGACTGATGTCGTCGAGGTCGGCCCAGCGCCGGTCATAGCCGGAGAGGGTGACGAGGTCCTTCGCCATCAGCGTCGAGATCGGATGCACGAACGGCGGCAGATAGAGCAGCACCAGTCCCACCGGGATAAGTCCGATCAGGACGAGCGTCAGCACCAGACGCCGCAACCAGACCGACGCGCGCCCGCGCTTCTTCGGTCGCCGGCGTCGCGGCTCCACTCTCGGCTCTATCTCGATGCTCCCAGGATCCAATGCCCCGCCTCGCTTCCAACCGTTTTGGAATACAGACCGAGGCGCATCAGCGCAACGTCGCGCAGCGACTTGACCGCAACACGTTTTCGCTCCATCCGTCGGCAAATGACCCAGATCGCCCTCGAAGACTTCGAAACCACCCTCTCCCGCCGCGCGCTTGCCGTCGAGGACATGCTCGACCGCCTGCTGCGCCCCGACCTTGCCGATGGCGAGGTCGCGCGTCCTGAAACCCTGCTGCGGGCGATCCGTCATGGCGTCCTCAACGGCGGCAAACGCGTGCGCCCGTTCCTGGTGGTGGAAAGTGCCGCCCTGTTCGATGCCGATGGCGAAGCCGCCTTGCGCGTCGCTGCCGCGCTCGAATGCGTCCATTGCTATTCGCTGATCCACGACGACCTGCCGGCGATGGACGATGACGACCTGCGGCGCGGCCAGCCGACGGTGCATCGCGCCTTCGACGAGGCGACCGCGATTCTCGCCGGCGACAGCCTGCTGACCTACGCCTTCGACATCATCGCCGACGACGCGACCGAACTGTCCGCCGACATCCGCATCCGTCTCGTGCGGGCTCTGGCGCGTGCCGCCGGCATCGGCGGCATGGCGGGCGGGCAGGCGCTCGACCTCGCCGCCGAGCGGGTCAAGCCCGACGAAACCGGCATCGTCACGCTCCAGGCGATGAAGACCGGCGCGCTGATCCGCTTTGCCTGCGAGGCCGGTGCCATCATCGGCAACGCCACGCCGCAGCAGCAGGAGACGCTTGGCGCTTTCGGTTCCGCCGTCGGCCTGGCGTTCCAGCTTGCCGACGACCTCCTCGACATGACCTCGGACACCGCCTCGCTGGGCAAGACCGCCGGCAAGGACCAGCAGGCCGGCAAGGCCACGCTTGTGGCGCTGCACGGCATCGACTGGACCCAGGCCCAGCTCGCCGGACTTGTCGAGCAGGCCAACGAGTTGCTCGAGCCGTTCGGGGACCGCGCCGACCGGCTCAAGCAGGCCGCCCGCTTCATCGCCACGCGCTCGTTCTGACTGAGATCATCTGCCGCAATTAACAGCACTTTAATCGGATTGCTTGATTTTGAGCGATCAGGGCTGGTTGGGGTAGGTAAAGTCGATGTCGTTTGCAGTGACGCGTGCGTATATGCGCGGCCGTCTGATCTTTATCATGACGGGATTTCTTCTCGCGGTTGCTATCGGTGCCAGTGTTATCAGCTGGCTGGCCGGCGATGCCCGCACCAACGTCAAGTTCGGCGCTGTCGTCGACATGATGGGCGAAGCCACCGGCGACGTGATCTACCACGCCTTGATGCTCGACCAGACGCATCTGCGCGGTCAGCTGTCCGACCTGCGCCTGCGCGCTTCAAGCCATGACAATCAGGCCGCCGCCATGGAAGCGTCGCGCCGCGCCTTGCGCGACGCCACCCAGCGCCTCAAGCGCGCCTACCATGCCTTCGCCATCGCCGCCGACGGTGACGTCCAGCGGGGCGAAAGCCAGCGCATCTCGGACGCCACCCCCCTGGCGGCCCCGATCGAAATTGCCTCGGACGATCTCGAGACGATCCTCCACGACATCGCCGGCTCGCGCGTGCCCCCGGCGCTGATCCGCATCTGGACCGGCGAGAACGGCCAGTTCCCGCTGAAACGCGACGTACTGGAAGTGATCACGCTGGCCGAAAAGCTCGAGATCTTCTCCGACTATTCGCTGCCGGCAGCCCAGCGCGTGTTCACGCAGATGCAAAGCATCGCCAAGGATCGCATCCGTCCCAACCTCGAGACCACCGTCATCGAACTGCGCGGCGGCATGCTGGAAAATTACGACCGGCTGCAAAGCGTGCTCATCGTCGTCGCCGTGCTGATCTTCGTCATCGGCGTGCTGACCACCGCCTGGGTGTTCGTGCCGATGATGCGCAACATCGCCAAGGCGCATGAAGACCTCCAGCACGCCAGTGCGGCGATGGAACTGGCGCGGGGCAAGGCGGAATCGGCAGATCGCGCCAAGTCGGAATTCCTCGCCAATATGAGCCACGAAATCCGCACGCCGATGAATGGCGTGCTCG
>JBEBXE010000070.1:0-12035 GCA_040391705.1 Aerobium aerolatum | reverse complement strand
GATGGCGCGCTGATGGTGACCGAAGCCGCCGACGTGCTGGACGCGCTGGCTCCGCTGAGCGCAAGCGCGCGGCCAGTGCCGGTCGCCCCGCTCGCCGAACACTCAGACTCTGATGCAGCCTTGAGCTTTCCCGCTGATAGCGAGCGGGAACGGCTGATCGAAGCGCTGGGACCGACACCGACGCAGGTCGACGATGTCATCCGCCATACCGGGCTTCATCCCGCGCAGGTATTCAGCATTCTATTGGAACTTGACCTTGCCGGGCGGCTCGAGCGGCACGTCGGCGGTTCGGTTTCGCTCGTCCTGAACACGTAGCGGCCGATCGCCGCGGATAATGTCGCTGACTTCGAGATAGGCCATCTCGACCAGATAGGCGAGCATGTCGCAGCGCTCTGCCGCCGCCATGGTTCTCAACTGTCCCAGCATCGACTGCATGTAATCGAGCGTCGCTGTGCGCCGCTGATTTGGTTGCTGCGTATACCTCATACCCGCCCCCACGTGCGTTTCGAGAGGAATGCATTGGCCTCAGAAGACAGGTTGCATTCGTTCCGCCCCGGCAACCAATCCTTGAATTAGAGAATACCGAAATAATCACAGATTGCAACGATTTCAAAAGCAGCTTTAAGTTGCATTCGCTGGCGCGGCCTTCCTAAAAGCAACGTCAGCCCTTGACCGAACTGCAAAGCGCAGCCATGTGACGGGCTGTTTTGATGTTTGTAAACGGCGCAGAGACAGTGTGCGCCGAGGGGAAATTCACCAGCCCATGGACGTTGTCGTCGTCGAATCGCCTGCCAAGGCCAAGACAATCAATAAGTATCTCGGCCCGAACTACACGGTTCTGGCCTCCTTCGGTCACGTCCGCGATCTGCCCGCGAAGGACGGATCGGTGCGTCCTGACGATGACTTCTCGATGTCATGGGAAGTCGACGGCCCCTCCGCCAAGCGCCTCGCCGATATCGCCAATGCCCTGAAGAATGCCGACGGCCTGATTCTCGCAACTGACCCGGATCGCGAAGGTGAGGCGATTTCCTGGCACGTGCTGGAAGTGCTGAAGCAGAAGAAGGTGCTGAAGGACAAGAAGGTCCAGCGCGTGGTCTTCAACGCGATCACCAAGAAATCGGTGCTCGACGCGATGGCCAATCCGCGCGACCTCGACGTGCCGCTGGTCGATGCCTATCTGGCGCGCCGCGCTCTCGATTATCTCGTCGGCTTCACCTTGTCGCCGGTTCTGTGGCGCAAGCTGCCGGGCGCACGGTCCGCCGGACGGGTGCAATCCGTTGCGCTGCGCCTCGTCTGCGACCGCGAAGCCGAAATCGAACGCTTCGTCCGCGAAGATTACTGGCAGATCGCTGCCCTGATGGCGACGCTGCGCGGCGACGACTTCGAATCCCGCCTGACCGGGTTCGAAGGCAAGAAGCTGCAGAAGCTCGACATCAAGTCGGCCGAACAGGCCGCCGACATCAAGGGCATGCTCGAAGGCGCGACCTTCGTCGCCCAGTCGGTCGAGGCAAAGCCGACCAAGCGCAATCCCGCCCCGCCCTTCACCACCTCGACGCTGCAGCAGGCTGCCTCCTCGCAGATGGGCTTTTCGGCCTCGCGCACCATGCAGGTGGCGCAACGGCTCTATGAAGGCGTGGAACTTGGTGGCGAGACCACCGGTCTCATCACCTATATGAGAACCGACGGCGTCCAGATGGCGCCGGAGGCGATCGAGGCTGCACGCGCGGCCATCGGCAAGGAATTCGGCGACAAATATCTGCCGGAAAAGCCACGGATCTATTCCACCAAGGCAAAGAACGCCCAGGAAGCGCACGAAGCGATCCGTCCGACGGACTTTCTGCGCACCCCGGCCGAAGCGCGCAAATTCCTCGACGGCGATCAGGCGCGGCTCTACGAAATCATCTGGAAGCGCGCCATGGCGAGCCAGATGCAGCCGGCCGAGATCGAACGCACGACGGTCGAGATCGAAGCGCGCAACGGTGCACGCAACGCAACCCTGCGCGCCGTCGGCTCTGTGGTCCGCTTCGACGGTTTTCTTGCTGCCTATGTCGAGCAGAAGGAAGAAGATGCGGACGACGAGGACAGCCGCCGCCTGCCCGAAATCAAGGCTGGCGAAGACCTGACGCGCAAGAGCGTCACCGTCACCCAGCACACCACCGAACCGCCGCCGCGCTATTCCGAAGCTTCGCTGATCAAGAAGATGGAAGAGCTCGGCATCGGCCGCCCGTCGACCTATGCGGCGACGCTGAAGACGCTCGAAGACCGTGAATATGTCACCATCGACAAGCGCCGGCTGATGCCGCAGGCCAAGGGCCGGCTGGTCACGGCGTTCCTCGAAAACTTCTTCGAGCGCTATGTCGAATACGACTTCACCGCAGCACTTGAGGAAAAGCTCGACGAGATTTCCGACGGCAAGCTGTCGTGGAAAGACGTTCTGCGCGAGTTCTGGAAGGACTTTTCCGGCCAGGTCGACGAGACCAAGGAACTGCGCGTCACCGACGTTCTCGACACGCTGAACGAGGAACTTGCCCCGCTGGTGTTTCCGGAGCGCGATGACGGCTCGAACCCGCGCATCTGCCCGAAATGCGGCACCGGCAACCTCTCGCTCAAGCTCGGCAAATTCGGCGCGTTCGTCGGCTGCTCCAACTATCCCGAGTGCGGCTTTACCCGCCAGTTCGGCGAAGCGGTCAACGGCAACGGCGAAGGTGCCGCCGAAACCAGCGACCGGCTGCTCGGCAAGGACCCGTCCACCGACGAAGACATTGTGCTGAAAAGCGGCCGTTTCGGTCCTTACATTCAGCGCGGCGAAGGCAAGGAAGCCAAACGGTCGAGCCTGCCGAAGGGCTGGGCACCGGCGGATATCGACCACGAAAAGGCGTTGGCGCTGCTGTCGCTGCCGCGCGACGTCGGTCTGCATCCCGAAAGCGCCAAGATGATCACCGCTGGCCTTGGTCGCTATGGTCCGTTCGTGCTGCACGACGGCAGCTACGCCAATGTCGAAACCATCGAGGACGTGTTCACCATCGGCCTCAACCGTGCCGTGACCGTGCTGGCCGAAAAGAAGTCGAAATTTGCCAGTAAAGGCGGGGCAGCAGCTGCCGCGCTCAAGGAACTCGGCGACCATCCGGATGGCGGACCGATGACGGTGCGCGACGGCCGCTACGGACCGTATGTCAACTGGGGCAAGATCAACGCCACCCTGCCGAAGGGCAAGGATCCGACATCGGTGACGGTTGAGGAAGCGCTTGAGCTGATCGTGGCCAAGGCCGGCAAGTCAGGCGGCGCCAAAGCCAAGAAGGCGCCTGCCGCCAAAAAGCCTGCCGCAGCGAAGAAGCCAGCGGCCGCCAAGAAACCGGCAGCAGCAAAAAAGCCGGCAGCAGCGAAAAAACCGGCGGCCAAGAAGCCCGCCAAGACAACAACAGAGGAATAGACGGCTTTGGCCAAACGAATTTCGGGCAAGAAGGGCGACAGCCCTTCATCCGGTGATTTCCGCCCATCACGCGAAGAAATCCTGAAGTTCGTCAAGCTCAATCCCGATAAGGTCGGAAAGCGCGAACTGGCGCGCGCTTTCAACCTGAAGGGCGAGGACCGCATCTGGCTGAAAGACCTGCTGCGCACCTTGCAGGACGAGGGCGTGCTCGAGCAACGCGCCAAAGGTTTTACCCCCGTCGGCGCGTTGCCGCATATCGTGGTTCTCAGCGTGCATTCCCGCGATGGCGACGGGCTTCTGCTGGCCCGTCCGGTCGAATGGCTGGAGGCCAACGGCCCGGTGCCGCTGGTGTCGATCAAGCCGTCGCGCGCCGACAAGACGCGCACGCCCGGCATCGGCGATCATGTGCTGGCAAAGGTGTTCCCGACAGCCGAAGAAACCGGGCCTGCCTATACCGCCCGCGTCATAAAAATCCTCGAAAAGCGTCGCGACGCGGTTCTGGGTGTCTTCCGCCAGCTTCGCGACGGGTCGTTCCGGATCGAACCGGTGGAACGCCGCCAGGACGAACTGATCGTCGACGCCGAGTATGCCAACGGCGCCAAGAGCGGCGATCTGGTCGAGGTCGAGCCGATTTCCAGCGGGCGCTTCGGTCTGCCGAAAGCCAAAGTGATCACCGTTCTCGGATCGCTGACCAGTGAAAAAGCGGTCTCGATGATCGCCATCCACGCCCACGAGATCCCGCATATCTTTCCGCAGGCCGTCCTCGACGAAGCCGATGCGGCAAAGCCCGCAGCGATGGCCGGACGCGAAGACTTCCGCGCCATCCCGCTGATCACCATCGATCCCCCAGACGCCAAGGATCACGACGACGCGGTCCACGCCGAGCCGGACCCCGACGACAGCAATCCCGGCGGCCACATCGTCACGGTCGCCATCGCCGACGTCGCGGCCTATGTCCGCACCGGCCAGCCGCTCGACCGCGAAGCCCTGAACCGCGGCAATTCGGTTTATTTTCCCGACCGCGTCGTGCCGATGCTGCCCGAACGGATTTCCAACGATCTGTGCTCGCTGCGCGAAGGCGAGGATCGCCCTGCCCTTGCGGTGCGGATGACGTTTACGGCTGACGGACGCAAGCTGCGCCACAGCTTCCACCGCGTGATGATGCGCTCGGCGGCAAAGGTTGCCTATCCGCAGGCCCAGGCGGCCATCGACGGCAACCCCGACGAGAAGACGGCACCGCTGCTCGAATCGATACTGCGGCCGCTGTGGGACGCCTATGCGGCGCTGAAGCGCGGCCGTGCGGCGCGCGAGCCGCTGGAACTGGACCTGCCAGAGCGCAAGATCATCCTGAAGGAAGACGGCACCGTCGACCGCGTCATCGTCCCCGACCGGCTGGACGCGCACAAACTCATTGAAGAGTGCATGATCCAGGCCAACGTTGCGGCGGCCGAAACGCTGGAGGCCAAACGCCAGAAGCTGGTCTACCGCGTCCACGATGTGCCCTCGATGGCCAAGCAGGAATCGCTGCGCGAGTTCCTGCAGACCGTCGGGCTGTCGCTGGCGCGCGGCGCGCAGATGAGGCCAGCGTCGTTCAACGGCATTCTCGCCCGCGTCGCCGGTTCCGACCAGGAGGGCCTGGTCAACGAAGTTGTGCTGCGCAGTCAGAGCCAGGCAATCTATTCGCCCGACAATATCGGCCATTTCGGCCTGAACCTGCATCGCTATGCTCACTTCACCTCGCCGATCCGCCGCTATGCCGACCTGCTCGTGCATCGCGCCCTGATCGGTGCGCTCAATCTCGGCAAGGATGGGCTGACCCAGGCGGAAGAAGACCAGCTGGAAGAGATTTCTGCGCTGATCTCGACTGCCGAGCGCCGTGCCATGGCCGCCGAGCGCGACACCGTCGACCGGCTGATCGCCAGTCACCTTGCGACCCGGCTTCAGGAATCGTTCCGCGCGCGTATTTCCGGCGTCACCAAGTCGGGCCTGTTCGTGCAACTGCCTCAATTTGGCGCAGACGGCTTTATTCCTGTTTCAACGCTTGGCGCCGATTACTATCTATTCGATGAATCCGCTCGTGCGCTGTTTGGCGAACGGTCGCGAAAAGGCTATCAATTGGCGGACGAAGTCGAGGTCAAGCTGGTTGAAGTCGCGCCACTGGCCGGTACGATGCGGTTCGAAATGCTGAGCGAACCCAAGGCGCTGCCTGGGTCGAAGCAGTCGTTTCACAAGGCGGTTCGGGGCAAGGCAACCCAGTCACGCGGTCCCATCCAGCGGGGCCGTTCACGGAGAAAATGATGCAGCAGCAACAGATTTTCGGCGGTGAAAAAAACGAGCACCGTTCCGTCATGCAGGCCATGGGGCGCGGCTTCTTGGGCCGCTGTCCGCATTGCGGCAAGGGCAAGCTGTTCGGTAAGTTCCTTAAGGTCGCCGGCAAATGCGACGCGTGCGGCGAAGAATACCATCACCACCGCGCCGACGACCTGCCAGCCTATCTCGTCATCGTCATCGTGGGTCACATCGCCCTCGCCGGTGTCATGGGCACCGAGCGGATGCTGAACCTGACGTCCTGGCAGAATCTGGCAATCTGGGTGCCGATCACGCTGGTGTCGTGTCTCGCACTGCTGCAGCCCGTCAAGGGCGCGGTCGTCGGCCTGCAATGGGCCGTTCGTATGCATGGCTTTTCCGGTACGCCGGACGCGCTGGAAACCCATCCCGAACTCTGAGACCCACCATGACGCAGACACGAACCGCCTTGGCCGGCATGTCCCGGGCCGAAATCGATCGCGCCGAAAACAAGGATTTCGCGCTCGGAGCCGGCCCCAAGCGGCCGCGCGACGCCGCAACCCTGATCCTGCTCGATGACAGCGGCGACGAGTTTCGCGTTCTGATGGGTCGCCGCCACATGAAGCACGCCTTCATGCCCGGCAAATTCGTCTTCCCCGGCGGGCGCACAGACCCGGCAGACAGCCGCATCCCCGTCGCCGCCGGGCTTCATCCTGACGAAGAGAGCAAACTGGTCGGCAAGCGCACGTCGCTGGCCCGCGCCCGTGCCATCGCCTTGTCGGCCGTGCGCGAAACCTATGAGGAAGCCGGCCTTCTTCTCGGCCGCAAAGGCGAATTCGCCACCAGCAAGGCCGACTGGCAGGGTTTCGTCGAGCATCAGGTGTTTCCGGCGCTCGACACGCTGCGCTTCGTCGCCCGCGCCATCACGCCGCCCGGCCGCGTCCGCCGCTTCGACACCCGCTTCATTGCCGCATTCAAACGCGATGTCGCCGTTGAACTGCCCGATGGCGGGCCGACGGACGAACTCCAGGAACTGGTGTGGCTGCCGATCAGCGAAGCCAAGGAGGCCGATATCCCGGCCATCACCCGCAACGTGCTCGGCGATCTGGAAGCACGCCTGAAAGTGGACCCGCATCTGACCCCCGGCGGCGAAGTCCCGTTCTACTATATGCGGCACAACCGCTTCCAGCGTGACCTCCTCTGACCCCACCAGGTGATGCGATGACGGCCGTCCAGTCTGATTCGTCCGAGATACGATGGCTGTCGATCTGCGCCGCCATCGCCTCGATCAGCGTTGTCGGCATCGCGATCGGTCTGGGCGTCCCGCTTTTGTCGGTGATTCTCGAATCACGCGGCCACTCGGCAACGATGATCGGCGCCAACACCGCCGTCGCCGGCATCGCCTCGATCATCGCCGCACCGTTCGCGACCCCGCTCGCCGCCCGATTCGGCGTGGTCCCAGTCATGCTCGCAGCGATTCTTGCGGGCGGAATAGCCTTTGTCAGCTTCTACTTCCTGCCGCAGTTCTGGATGTGGTTTCCGATGCGCGCGGTGCTGCATTTTTCGCTGACCCTGCTGTTCATCCTGTCGGAATTCTGGATCTCGTCGTCGGCACCGCCGCACCGGCGCGGCCTGATTCTCGGCGTCTATGCCACCGTGCTGTCGCTCGGCTTCGCGTTCGGCCCGTGGCTGTTCTCGCAGCTCGGCTCCTCGGGGTTTGCACCGTTCGGAATCACCTTTGCGCTGGTGATGGTTGCCGCCATCCCGGTGCTCGCCGCCTACAGGGAAAGCCCCGACATGCGGACGTCGGCCGGAGACAGCGCCAGCAGTTTTGCGCGCTACATCTGGCTGGTGCCGATGGCAACCGCAGCGGTTCTGGTGTTCGGCGCCGTGGAAACCGGCGGATTCGCACTGTTCCCGGTCTATGGCGGCCGAATCGGCTATTCCGAGGCCGAGGCAGCCCTGCTGCTGACCGCAGTGGGTCTCGGCAACGTCTTCCTGCAGATTCCGCTGGGGCTGATCAGCGACCGTATGCGCGACCGCAGATACCTTTTGGTGATCTGCGCCGCTGTCGGGCTCGTGGGCGTGCTGCTGCTGCCGCTGGCGGCCGGTAACTGGCATGCCAGCGCCTCGATCCTGTTCCTCTGGGGCGGCGTTGTCGCCGGCCTGTACACGGTCGGGCTCGCCCATCTCGGCAGCCGCCTGTCGGGACGCGATCTCGCCTCGGCCAATGCGGCCTTCGTGCTGTGCTACGGCATCGGCATGTTGCTGGGGCCGCAGGCTATCGGCATCGGCATGGATCTGTTCGGACCCAACGGATTTGCCTGGTCGCTGGCGGTATTCTTCGTCGCCTATCTGGTTCTTGCCGCTTTCAGGCTCACGGGAACAACGCGAAAATCCTGATCGGGCTTGACATTTTGCCAGTGTTCTTTATGTCTCCGCGCAAGTTTTCCGCACCGGGCTGCCGCCCGTATCGTTGCGGCAATCACAGACCCTAGGAAAAGCGGACGGGAATTATGGCCAAGGCTGCAAACATCAAGATCAAGCTGCTGTCGACTGCCGACACAGGTTTCTTTTACGTGACGAGCAAGAACAGCCGCACGATGACGGACAAGATGACCATGCGTAAGTACGACCCGGTCGTCCGCAAGCACGTCGAATTCAAGGAAACGAAGATCAAGTAATCTTCGTAACCTGATTAGAAGACAAATAAAAACGCCGCCTTTTCAGGCGGCGTTTTTATTTTTCAGACACGGCGTGACGCGCCTGAATAAGGGGGCCGGTTGGCACCTTGGCAGCGGTACGAGGAGGCCACTAATCACCAAGACCAACCGGCCAACCCCACGGACCCAGGAGATGCGGCGGACCTGAGCATCATGGGGTGTCTGTGAACGCAGCAAGACATAGCAATGTGTCGCCGCGTTACGTGATGTGACTTTCGCGCAGCGCCTGAAAAAAATCAACACTTTCTTAACTATCCGACTTGATTCTCACAAATACGGTAAATTTCTGTGAGTCTCAAAGTCACGGCCTGACACGTGTCAGGCCATCGCCAGTTGCATCCTATGCAGCAGCTGCAACCACGCGGTTGCGGCCGCCATTCTTGGCTTCATACAGCGCCTGGTCGGCACGCTTCATCAACGTTTCCATCGTGTCGACGCCCGGCGTAAGCCCGGCAACGCCGACACTGACGGTGACCTCGATGGTCTGATCGCCCTGCCCGGTCGGAAACGCTGCCTCGGCAATCTGCATCCGGATGCGCTCGGCAACCTTTTCCGCGACGGCGGCGTCTGTATCCGGCATCACCACGACAAACTCCTCGCCGCCCATGCGGCAGGCGAGATCGATGCCGCGCACATTCTTGCGCAGCCGGCTGGCAAACTCGCGCAGCACCGTATCGCCGACATCGTGGCCCCAGGTGTCGTTGATCACCTTGAAGCGATCGATATCGGTGATCATCAGCGACAGCGGCCGGTTGCGGCTGCGGGCGCGCTCGAACAACGTCGCCAGGTGGCTGTCGAGGTAGCGGCGGTTGTGCAGCCCCGTCAGGCTGTCGGTGACGGCCATCTCGATGGTCTGCGCCAGGCTGGCGCGGAGACGGTCATTGTAGCGCTTGCGGCGCACCTGGGTGCTCAGGCGGGCGATCAGTTCCTGCTGGTCGACCGGACGCACCAGATAGTCGTTGACGCCAAGCTCGAGCCCGCGCACGAGGCGGTCGTCCTCGCCCTCGCCGGCAATCAGCATGATCGGCACGAAACGGGTGCGATCCAGCGTGCGCAATTGCGAGCACAGGCGCAGCGGGTCGTAATCGGTGAGCGAGGTGGCGACGATGACGCAATCGAACCCGCCTTCGGCAGCCTCAAAAAACGCCGCCTGCGGATCGGCGGTGACCTTCAGCTTGCAGGTGCCACGCAGCATCCGGCTGATTCTCTCCACCGACGACGGACGGTCGTCGACCAGCAATACGTTCGCCTCGGCCTCGGTGGCGGCGTTGCGGCGGCTGAGCAGTTCCTCGATGCCTATATCCCGCGTCGTCGACGCCCGCAGACGCAACTCGTCGGTCAGCATCTTGAGGCGAACCAGGCTTTTGACCCGGGTCATCAGTTGCAGGTCGTTGACCGGCTTGGTCAGGAAGTCGTCGGCTCCGGCTTCCAGGCCGCGCACGCGGTCGGAAATCTGGTCCAGCGCCGTCACCATGACGATGGGGATATGCTGCGTCGCCGTATCGGCCTTGAGCCGGCGGCAGACCTCGAAGCCGTCCATGCCCGGCATCATCACGTCGAGCAGGACCACGTCGATCTTGCCGTTTTCGCAGGCCTCCAGCGCTTCCGCGCCGGAATAGGCGGTGACGACTTCGAAATATTCGGCAAGCAAGCGCGCTTCGAGAAGCTTCACATTGGCCGGAATATCGTCAACGACGAGGATACGGGCTGTCATGACCTGCGCGCTCCGCAACAAACAACTGGGAACATCAGGCGTCTCCCAGATAAGACTTGATCGTCTCGATGAACTTGGCGACCGAAATCGGCTTGGAGATATACGCTTCGCAGCCACCCTGGCGGATGCGTTCCTCATCGCCCTTCATCGCAAACGCGGTGACCGCAATCACCGGAATGGTATGAAGTTCGTCGTCTTCCTTGAGCCACTTCGTGACTTCCAGCCCGGATACTTCCGGCAACTGGATATCCATCAGGATGAGATCCGGTTTATGCAAACGCGCCAGATCAAGCGCTTCCAGACCGTTACGGGTGCGAACCGTCTCATAGCCTGTTGCTTCGATCAGGTCGCGAAAGAGCTTCATATTCAGCTCGTTATCCTCGACGATCATCACCTTCTTGGCCATGGCTTCCTGTCCGGTTACAGTGAGGCAAGCGCTCGATATCTCTCGAACTCTCCCCCTGCTTTCACAAATTCTACTTTATGTTACCCCAATTTGATTGACGAAAGGCAAACCCGCGACGCTTTGCTTGCATCTTGCGGTGCGGCTGCGTTAGACCTGCCTGATGAGCATGAAAACCCAGGGCAAAATCGGCCCGGAAGAAGGGGAGAAAGTGGCGATAGCCGCCCTCGCCTTCGTTGCAAACGATCCCGTCCTGCTGCCGCGCTTTCTGTCGCTGACCGGTATCGAGGTCAGCCAGATCCGTTTGGCTGCCAGCGAGCCGGGGTTTCTGGCCGGCGTTCTTCAATTCATTCGCGCGCACGAGCCCACGCTTGCGGCATTCTGCGAAAGCACGGGCATCACACCGGTGGATGTCGCCGGTGCGCTCAAAGCCCTTCCGTTCGGCGATGACAGCTTCGAGGCCTCCACATGAGCATTGATCCAGAAACCCTTCGCCAGATCGAGGAACTGTCCCACGACGATCGCCCGTTGCTGGTGCTCGATGTCGACGACGTGATTCTCGAATTCATCCGGCCGTTCCCGAAATATCTGGAACAGCACGGTTTCAGGCTGCAACTGGGCGAATTCCGTCTGCAGGGCAACGTCTTCCATCTCGACAATGGCGCAGCCGCAGAGAAGGAACGCGTGCGCGAGTTGCTGACCAACTTCTTTGACGGCCAGTCGGCCTGGCAAACGGTCACCGACGGTGCTGCCGAAGCGATCGAGACCATCGCCAAGGACGCGGAAGTCGTGCTGCTGACCGCCATGCCGCACCGCCACCGCGAGGCGCGCCGCCGCCACCTCGACGATCTCGGCCTGACCTATCCGCTTTTGACGACGGAAATGGCCAAGGGCCCGGCGATCATGCGCCTGCGCGGCAATGTTGCCCGTCCCGTGGCGTTCGTCGACGACATGCCGCACAATCTGGTGTCGGCGCATGAATATGTGCCTGAGGCCCACCTGTTCCACCTGATGGCGGACAACGAATTGCGCAAATTCCTGCCGCCGGTGACCGACGGCGTGACCGTCGTCGACGACTGGCATGACGCAAAGCCACGCATCGCGGCAGCATTGGGACTGTAACACGCAACGACGCTCGCATCACGGTCTAGGCGGACACCGCGGCCTGCGATAAGATCGCGGTGTTCTCCTTGTGTTCGAGCCGATGCCAGTCACCCTCAACGATCCCCAGCACGGCTTCTGCCGCGATTGCCTCGCCCTGCAGAAGGCGGCATCGCCGCGCTGTTGCGCCTGCGGCAGTCCGCGCGTCGTGCGCCATGCGGAACTTTACGCCCTGACGCTGGCGCATATCGACTGTGATGCCTTCTATGCCGCCGTGGAGAAGCGTGACCGGCCGGAGTTGCGCCACAAGCCAGTGATCATCGGCGGCGGCAAGCGCGGCGTCGTGTCGACCGCCTGCTACATCGCCCGCATTCGCGG
>JBEBXE010000069.1:0-12566 GCA_040391705.1 Aerobium aerolatum | reverse complement strand
GTCACAATGTCAGCGTCGGGGAGCGCAAAATGCCATGTCTAACCGGTTCATCGAGCAGCTGATGCGGTGATCGGCCATCAGCGGCTGGAACTGCTCACTGGTATATTGGTGGCTGCCTTGCTCGCTGTGGTGCAGCAGGTTGTCCGGTTTTCCTATGCGCCTCGTCCTCGCATTTGACGAAAGTCCCGCGCTGTATTCGGGTCATGCCTTCATTGCCAGAACGCTGCGGGCATAAGAATTGGCTATAAGAAGTTGCAAAATGAGGTGAACGATCTCAATGTTTTCGAGATTCTCAGGTTCATCTCCCGATGCGCTTCGACCACCTCAACCTCTCATTGCTAGGCTTTGGCGAAGCGGCCACCGCCTTTGCGTCCGGCTGGAACCGGAACGCTCTTGAACGGATTTCCGCATTCGACGTGAAGGTCTTGCTGGACGATGGACAGGCCGTCATTGAGGATCGTTGCCGCCGGCTGAAGGTTTCATCTGCCCCGGACCTGGAGACGGCTCTTCAAGATGCACAAATCGTAATTAGCCTTGTAACCGCGGATCAGAGCGAGGAAGCGGCGAAGGCTGCCGCATCCTGTCTGGCAAAAGGGGTGTTGTTCATCGACGGAAATTCGTGCTCGCCAAAAACCAAGGGGCGCAGCGCAGAAGCCGTTTCGTCGAGCGCCGCCGACTATGTCGACATGGCGATCATGGCGCCCGTCCATCCCCATCGGGAGAAGACGCCCGTGTTGCTTTCCGGTCCGCAGGCATATCGCGCGGAGCGCTTGTTGACCGCACTCGGCATGAATGTCCGTGTCGTCGGTGACCGCGTCGGGCAGGCCTCAGCGATCAAGCTTACCCGCTCGGTCATGGTGAAGGGGATGGAGGCGCTGTTTGCGGAATGCTTCCTGGCGGCGCGGCGCGGCGGCGTCGAGGAGGAGGTGATCCGGTCGCTAGAGACGAGCGATCCGGATATCGAGTGGCGAAAGCGCCTGTCCTACATCCTGCAGCGCACGACGCAGCATGGTGTGCGCCGTGCTGCGGAGATGTCGGAAGCAGCCGCCATGGTTGCCGATCTCGGCTTGCCATCCGTCATGAGCCGGGGATCTGTCGAATGGCAGGCATTGCTCGGCAACCTGCCGGTAGAAGCGCAGGATGCGGGGCCGGTGCTCGAGGCGATGGGATTGTCTCCGGAGGCATCCGGCTGACTGTGGCGAATCCCAATCTCCGCCACCTGCGCCTGTTTCTCGTCACCGTCGACAGCGGATCGGTCACGCAGGCAGCCATATCGCAGAATGTGACCCAGTCGGCGGCCACGCAGGCGCTGAAGCGGGTGGAGGAGGCGTTCGACGCCCGTCTTTTCGATCGCACGAGCAGGGGCGTTTTTCCGACCGATCTGGCGCGGATGCTGGCGCAACGGGTGCGTCGCGCGCTCGATATCATGGATCGCGCATGTGAGAGCGTTTCGCCCCGGTTGCGGCTGACCGCCACGGCCGCACAATTGCGCGGGCTGGTTGCGGCCTCCCAGGCCGAGAGCCTGTCTCTCGGCGCCCGAAAGCTGGGAGTCGCGCAGCCGACGGTGCACCGCGCCATTGTCCATCTGGAAAGCGAGGTTGGCCGCTCGCTGTTTCGCCGTACTCAATATGGCAGTACGCCGACCCGCATCGGGCAGTTGATCGCCCAGGCCGCCCAGCTGGCATTTGCCGAGTTGCGCCAGGCGGAGATGGAACTTGCGGAGGCTGGCAGCCGGGGGGAGATGAGGATCATGGTGGGGGCAATGCCGCTGTCGCGCACCTCCGTACTGCCCGAAGCGATTTCCCGGTTTCAGGAGGCCTGTCCGAGGGTCGATATCCGCGTCCATGAAGGGCCTTACGCCAGCCTGCTGGCAGGGCTGAGGCGCGGCGAACTCGACCTGCTGCTGGGCGCGCTTCGTCCGCCGGCGCTGATGGAGGGCATGCGGCAGGAGCGGCTGTTCGAAGATGAACTGGCGGTCGTCTGCGGTCCTGAACATCCGTTCGCAAAGGCAGGGACCGTCGAAATCGCCGCGCTTGCCGCTTCGCGCTGGGTCGTTGCATTGCCGGACACGCCGGCGCGCCGCCAGTTCGACGCATTCCTGTCCGCGCTGGGCCCGAGCGCTACCGGCGCGCTGGTCGAGACGGGCTCGCAGATGCTGATGCGCGAACTCCTGCTCGCCGGTCCCTATCTCGGCTGCATTTCACGGCTTCAGGTACGCGGCGACATCGACAAGGGTGTGCTGGTGCGTCTGGCTTTCGATGTTCATGACAGCCGGCGAGAGATCGGCATCACCACCCGCGACGACTGGCATCCGACGCGGTCACAGGCCGCATTTCTCGACACGGTGCGCGCAGTTTCACAAAAATTTGGCCGGTAAGGCGCATCAGAAGGCCAGCCCGTCGAAGAGTTTGCGCGCGGTGCGCAGCACGCCCGCGCTTTCGACCCCGCCGCTTTTGTCCAGACGCGCGATGACCGTGAACTCACCGCCTGGGTGGCGAACCGACAGCGCCTTTTCGTCTCCTGCCGGAACAAACGCATGGCGTGCTGCCGGTCCCTCCGGCAACAGGCAGGCCGTGGCGACGGTGACGGCGGCCAGGACGCCGATCGCTTCGTGGCAGACATGGGGGATGAAACTGCGGGTCGAGATGGCCGCGCCGTCGCCGGCCGCGCTGACCAGCACGATCTTCGGGATCGGTTTTTCCGACACGTCGCCGAGGTTCATCAACGGTCCCGCCTCGAGGCGAACGGCTTCGAGACGGGCTTTCAGCGCGGTATCGGCATTCAGTTCCGCCGGTGTTTCGGCCCCGGTAATGCCGAAGTCGGCAGCGTCGAGGATGACGCAGGGCATGCCATTGTCTATCAGGGTCGCATCGATGCCGCCGATACGATCGACGGATCGTCCGGTCGGCAGAAGGGCTCCGCAACTGGAGCCGGCGGTATCCTTGAACACAATCGGAACTGGCGCCGCCGTGCCCGGCACGCCGTCGATGCGGGCGGCGCCGTCATAGCTGACCTTGCCGCCGGGCGTTGGGACGCTGGCGACCGCGATCTGGCCGGTGTTTTCCATGTAGATGCGAACCTCGGTCATGTCGCCCGCCGGCTGCACCAGTCCCCGTTCTATCGCAAACGGGCCGACGCCGGCGAGAATGTTGCCGCAATTCTGCGAGTCCGTGACCAGCGCCCGGTCGACAAAGACCTGAAGGAAGAGGTAGTCGACATCGACGCCGTCACGCTGCGAGGCTTTGACGACCGCGACCTTGGAGGTCAGCGGGTTTGCGCCGCCCATGCCGTCGATCTGACGCGGATCGGGCGACCCCATGACCCTCAGAAGCAGGGCGTCTCGCGCAGCGGTGTCTGCGGGAAGGTCGGAGGCGAGGAAATAGCCGCCCTTCGAGGTGCCGCCGCGCATCCACATGGCACGGGTGCCGTCAGACATAGCGCAGGCCCTTTTCCTTCAATCTCGGCCGCATGTCGTAGATGTCGAGACCAAGCTCTCCTGCTGCCAGCCGGCGGCGCTTTGCCTCCTCCAGATCGACCCGCTTGCGGGCGGCCGCGAGCACACCGGCCGCCTCGTCGGGACGAACGACGCAAACGCCGTCGTCGTCGGCCACAATGATGTCGCCGGCCTCGATCGCAGCGCCTGCGCAGACGACGGGAACGTTGACAGAGCCGAGCGTCTCCTTAACCGTTCCCTGTGCGCTGATCGCCTTGGCCCAGACGGGGAAGCTCATGGCGGTGAGGTCGCGTATGTCGCGCACGCCCGCGTCGATGATGAGTCCGCGGCAGCCACGTGCCAGCGCCGATGTGGCGAGAAGATCGCCGAAATAGCCATTGTCGCAGGGGCTTGTCGGCGCCAGCACCAATATGTCTCCGGACTTCAACTGCTCGATCGCCACATGCACCATCCAGTTGTCGCCCGGCGGCGCGGAAATGGTGACGGCTGATCCGGCGATCTGCGCTCCCGACCAGATCGGCCTCAGGTAGCTTTGCAGCATGCCGCGCCGGCCTTGCGCCTCGTGGACGGTCGCGACACCGCAGGCTGCGAGCCCGTCGATAACATCTGACGGGGCGCGTTCGATGCTCTGCCGGACGACGTTCATCACAGTTCATCCACGGTGCGCGGGAATACCGACTGGAAGCCTTCCGCATATTTCGCCGCGCGGCCACCGGATTGGCCGCCGGAATTGCGCTGGAAATGATTTGCGCGGTTCTCGGCGGCGTTCCTGTAGAAAGACCAGAGATGCTCCTGGCCCTGCATGCACTGGATCGCCGCCCATTTGCGGTCCCACACCGGCGTGATGTCGAGGAACACGTCAGGTTTCCAGTTCATCTGCTCGGTCTGATGCGGCTCGAAAAGATAGACTTGCGGCGCGCCCAGCACTGCCTGACCCGGATTGTGTCCCCATGCCTGGGCAATGGCGCGGCATTCCAGTGTCCATTGCAGGGTCAGCATATGATCCGGATTGTAGGGATCCCAGGTGGAGTGAGTCAGCATGAAGGATGGCATCACCTCGCGGATGACATCGACAAGCCTGAATTTTGCGTCCTGATCCATGACGAGCGGATAGTCGCCCAGGTCGAAGAAACGGATATCGTGCACATCGAGCGCCCTGGCTGCGGCCTCGGCCTCCTTGCGGCGCTCCGTTTTCACCCGGTCGAGGGTCATTCCTCCCTGCTTCCACAGCTTCGCGCTTTCACCGCGTTCGCCATAGGAGAGGCAGACGACGGTGACGTCGCAGCCCTTCTCGGCATGGAGCGCAATGGCGCCGCCGCACCGCCAGACGAAATCGGCGGAATGGGCGCTTACGACGAGGGCGGTCTTGTCGGGCATGGGCGTGAAACTCCGATGATCGTTAGGCCGCAGGGTTGCCTCTCCGACTTCTCCGGACAACATCGAAAGCAGGCCATTGTCATTAGAAATGGCTATATTGATGTTGCGGGCTCCGAACTCCTCGTCTTCACTATGTCCCATGATGTCTACACAACGAATGAGAACGCAGGTCGGTATCGTCGGCGCTGGTCCGGCCGGGCTGTTCCTGTCCCACCTGCTGAAGCAGCGGGGAATAGAGAGTGTCATTCTCGAGTCCCGAAGCCGTGCTCACGTCGAAGCGCGCGTGCGCGCCGGAGTTCTGGAAGCGGGCACAATCGACACCCTGAACGCGCTTGGTCTCGGCGAGCGGATGATGCGCGAGGGCATGGTCGATGACGGTCTGGACATGCGCTTCCGTGGCCGCAACATCCATCTCGACCTGCCGGGACTGACGGGACGCAGCGTGCGCATCTACGGGCAGCTTGAAGTGGTCAAGGATCTGATTGCTGCGCGCCTTGCCGCCGGGGATCCAATCCTGTTCGAGGCCGAAGCGACGCATCTCGATGATCTGACCGTCACCCGTCCATCCATTCATTTCAGACATGACGGCAAGAACAAGATTCTGGACTGCGACGTCATCGCAGGCTGCGATGGCTTTCATGGCATTTGCCGGGCATCGGCACCGGAAGGCGTGATCCAGACATATACCCGGAACTACGATTTCGCCTGGCTCGGCGTGCTCGCCAAGGCACCCCCGATCGCCGACATGACCTATACGAACCACGACCGGGGATTTGCGCTGTGCAGCCGCCGCTCGTCGAGCATTTCACGGCTGTATCTGCAGGTGCCGGCGGAGGACGATCACGCCAACTGGTCGGATGCGAGGTTCTGGGACGAACTTCACACCCGCATGTTCGACGAAGACCGCTCCGAGATACAGGAAGGGGAGATCTTCCAGCGCGATCTCGCGGTTCTGCGCTCCTATATCGCCAGCCCGATGCAATATGGGCGGCTCTATCTTGCCGGAGATGCAGTCCATATCGTGCCACCGGCCGGCGCCAAGGGACTGAACATGGCTGTCGCCGATGTGCGGATCATGGCAAGGGCCATTGCTGCGTTCTATGAAACCGGCAGTTCCGACGCTTTGGATCGCTATACGCAAGACTGTATCGACAGGGTATGGCGCACCATCCGTTTCTCGGTTTATCTTACCGACCTGCTGCATCGTTTTGACGAGCACAGCCCCTTCCAGCGCGGTATGCAGATGGCCGAGCTTGACTATATTGCGCAATCGGAATCCGCCCAGCGCCTGATCGCCGAACAGTATGTGATGCTGAGCGACGTCCGAGACTAAAGTGCCTGCTCATGTGCCATGTTGCGTATCGTATCGATAAGCAACTTCGATGGCATGGACAGGACGCTGTTCGACCTCTGAATGAGGCCGATGCCTCTTCTCCTGAAGGGGACGGCAACGGACAGGACAGTCATCCGTCCGGCGTCGATCTCGTGACGCAGAAGGTGCGGCGAGGTGGCTGTCAGCAGATCGCTCTGAAGGACGAGGTCGCGGGTAATGGTGATGTCCGCGGTTTCGACCGGCACGTCGGGGCGGCCAAGAGCCTGTTCCAGGAGGACGCGGGTGGATGTGCCGCGCGGCGGCAGTATCCACCGGGCCGCACGCAGGTCCTCGGCCCCGATCCCGGTGCGGTTTGCGAGCGGGTGATCTCGTCTTGCGACGACGGCGATCTGGTCGTCGACCAGCGTCTCCGCCAATAATCCGATGATATGCTCGGCGGGCCGAAGCGCGCCCATGATGAAATCCAGGTCTCCGGCATGAAGCAGGGAGGCAAGATGCTCGAAGGTTCCTTCGACGGTTCGCACGGTGACGTTGGGAAAATCAGACACGATCCGGGCGATGGCGCGGGGCAGCAGGTGAATGCGGCCGAGCGACAGCGTGCCGATGACGACACTGCCTGTCATTCCCAGTTGCAGCGATGCAATCGTGTCTTCCGCCTTGCGCAGTTCGGCCAGCGCACGCCTTGCCTGAGCTGCGAGAACCAGCGCGGTGGCTGTGGGTGCCATTCCTGTCGCGATGCGTGTCATCAGTTCGACACCTATGCCCTGCTCAAGCTCGCGCAATGTCTGGCTGACGAAGGGTTGCGACACTTCCAGATGGTCCGCCACCATTCCCATGTGTCGCTGCTCAACAAGCTGCACGAAGATGAGCAGGCGCGTATGGCCGATCGCAAGTGAGAATACCGGCGCGTTCAGGTTGCAGCCCTGCGGGCCGAATGTCTCCAGAAAGATGCTGCGCGCATGGTCCATCTCGGCCATCGCCTTTTCCGCATGGCTCTGGAGAATGTAGGCCATGTCGGTTGGCAGCATGCCGTGAACATTCCGCTCGAAAAGTTGTGTGCCAAGCCCCGCCTCAAGTTCCAGGATGCTGCGCGTAACAGCGGATTGCGCCCGGCCGACAGCCAGCGCCGCAGAGCTGATGCTGCCGCGCTCCATGACCGCGAGAAAGGTACGAAGGAATTTCAGATTGATCATCGCCCGCGCTGTATCAAATAAGTGGCAGAGGCGGTCATGATATAAGAAAATTAGATATTGCGCAAAATGGATTCAACTGTGCGTCGATTGGGAAATGGTGCCTCATGCAAGTCGGATAGAAACACGGCCGGGCTTCACTCCCGGCAGAGACTGGAGCAAGAGATGCAGGCACGCGCCGGATTCGACATGCCGCAATATGTGCTCGACAGGGTCATGACCAAGCGCGGTCGTGTCCGGGTATTCGACACCTTCATTGCTGCCGAAACGGCGCTGGTCGTCGTGGACATGCAGGAATTTTACGTGAAGGATGTGCCGTCGGCGGTGGCGATTATTCCGGTCATCAACCAGCTGGCGGCAGCAGTGCGTGAGAAGGGCGGCGTGGTGGCTTGGGTGAAGATGGTGGCCGGCAGGAACGGCGAGAGCCTTTGGCCGATCTACCACGACTATTTCTTCACGCCGGAAAATGCGGCCCGCCATCGCGACAATCTCACGGAGGGTGCGCCGGGGCAGGAGCTTCGGGCCGACCTCGATGTGGCCGAGGGCGACCTGATCGCCAACAAGTCGCGATTCAGCGCCTTCATCCCCGGCAAGTCCGATCTTCCCGGCATGCTCGAGGCACGTGGCATCCGCAATGTCATCATAACCGGCATGCTCACCAATTTCTGCTGCGAAACCTCGGCCCGCGACGCGATGATGCTGGACTACCGCGTGGCGATGATCTCCGACGCCAATGCGGCGCGCTTCCAGGAGGATCACGATGTCGGCTTCACCACGGTGTTCCAGAGTTTTGGCGACGTCGTCACCGCTGACCAGATGGTCAATGAAATCCTGACTTCGGCAGGAGACGGGCAGGGGGAATGATGGCGTCACGCCTGGAAGACGAAAGGGCGATCGAGACGCTCATCCGGCGCTATGTGCATCTCGTCGATGCCGGCCGCTGGGAAGAGGTCGCAAGCCTGTTCGTCGAGGACGGAGAACTTGTACGGCCAAGCGCGCCGGACAGCCCGATTGCCGGGCGCGAGGCGATCTTGGCGGCGTTCAGGGCCCGGCCGGCCCGGCTGGCCCGACACCTCGTGTGCAATACCGTGATCGGGTTCGATGGCCCCGATGTCGCCAATGCGACCAGTTATTCCGTTCTCGTCAGCGCGGTGCCGCAACGGGGCATATCGCTTTCGGTCGGAGCGTTCGACGACGTTCTGGTGCGGGAGGGCGGTATCTGGCTGTTCCGCTCCCGCCGCGGCAGCACCGCTATCGACGAAGCCGTAGTACAGCACCTGTTGGCGCTGACGTAGAAACAGAAGGTATTTCCGCCAGCCGACGCCACGCGGAGACGAACTTTGAGCGAGGATTGAAGAAATGGCTCGAATAATCGGCAGTGTTGGCATGTCCCACGTCCCGACCATCGGCGTGGCCTACGACAAGCAGAAATGGGACAATCCGGCGTGGGCTCCCCTGTTCAGGGGCGCGAAGCCGGCCTTCGACTGGCTGGAGCAGAAGAAGCCGGATGTGCTGGTGATCCTCTACAACGATCACCTCAACGCCTTCTTCTACGATCTCTATCCGACCTTCTCGATCGGCGCTGCGCCGCAGCATGACGTTGCCGATGAAGGTGCAGGCCGGCGCCCGCTGCCGATGCTGCCGGGCCATACCGAGTTCGCCACTCATCTGGCCGAGCAACTCGTCGCCGACGAGTTCGACATGGCGGTCTTCCATGACCGGCCGCTCGACCACGGCGTGTTCTCCCCGCTGCCGCTTCTGTGGCCGCATGAAGGCGGCTGGCCGGGCAAGGTCGTGCCGATCATGGTCAATGTGGTGCGCTATCCGCTGCCGACGCCGATGCGCTGTTTCAAGCTCGGTCAGGCCCTGCGCCGTGCGATCCATTCCTATCCCGAAGATCTCACGGTCGCGATCATCGGCACCGGCGGCCTGTCGCATCAGATCCATGGCGAACGTACCGGCTACAACGACACCGACTGGGACGATCGTTTCCTGGAGCTTATCGAAAAGGATCCGATGCAGCTCGCCAGCATGAAGCTGGTCGACTATGTGCGGCTGGGGGGCGCCGAAGGCGCGGAGGTGATCATGTGGCTGGCGATGCGCGGTGCGCTCAGCGACGACCTGAAGCTGGTCCACAAGAGCAACTACCTCGCCACCACGACCAACATGGCGACGATGGTGCTTGAGGAGAACAATGTCCATGTTCCCTCATCCGGCGAAATCCGCCACGGCAATCCGCAGACGGTCGGGATCGAGGACATCGAGGGCACCTATCCATTCGATATCCCCACCGGGGTCGACAAGGTCCGCATCAACCGTTTCTTCTGGAACATGCGTCTTCCGGAAGCCCGCGCAGAGTTCTCGGCGGACGAGCAGGCGGCCTGTGAGGCTGCCGGTCTGACCGCCGAAGAAACCAGGATGGTTCGTGAGCGCGACTGGATCGGCCTCGTCCGCTACGGGACCAATTTCTTCGTGCTGGAGAAGTTCGCCCGCCTCGTCGGCGAAACCAATCTCGAAGTCTATGCCGAGATGCGCGGGGAGACGTTCGACGAGTTCATGGCGACGCGCAGGGTGCCAGACGCACGCTAGATACGGCCGGTCCGCCAGCGGTACAAACAACGAAAACAGGGGAACAGTATCATGAACGGGAGCAGAACTTTCAGCATCCTTGACGGCATCAACCGCCGGCGCATACTCGGGTTCGCGGCGGCGATCGCAATTGGCGCGGCGCTTCCCGCGGCGGCGGCCGATGACAAGGTGGTCGTCGGCGTGGTGCTGCCCTTGTCGGGTGCATTTGCCGATCAGGGATCACATTACGAAACCGGGATGCGGCTCTATCAGAAGGTCCATGGGACGAAAGTCGCGGGCAAGGAAGTCGAGCTTGTGGTGCGCGACGACCAGGGGCCGGGTTCGGGCGATCTCGCGCGGCGTCTGACGCAGGAACTCATCCTGCGCAACGGCGCAAACATCATTCTGGGTTACAGCTTCACCCCCAATGCCATGTCGGTGGCGACGCTTCTGACCGAGGCGAAAATTCCCGCAATCATCGTCAATGCGGCGACGTCCAGCATCACCACCAAGTCGGACTATTTCACCCGTGTCTCGATGACCTTGTCGCAGGTCACCTACACGCTCGGGAAATGGGCCGCCTCCAACGGCATCGGCAGTGCCTACACGATAGTTTCGGACTACGCACCGGGCATCGACGCTGAAACCTGGTTCACCAAGGGCTTCACCGAAGGCGGCGGCAAAGTGCTCGGCAGCGACCGGACCCCGGTTGCGGCAACCGAGTACGGCCCCTTCCTCCAGCGTGCCATCGAGGCCAAGCCGGGTGCGATCTTCGCGTTCAATCCCGGCGGCGATGTTTCCATCGCCTTCATGAAGCAGTCGGGAGAGCGCCTGAAGGGGACCGGCATCAAGCTGATGGTGACGGGCGATGTCGTTGACGACAACCTCTTGCCGGCGATGGGAAGCGCCGTGCAGGATGTCATCTCTGCCTGGCACTATCAGGAGGACGTCGACACGCCGGAGAACAAGGCGTTCCTTGAAGCCTTCCGGGCCGACCATGAAGGAGCGCCGAGCTATCGGGTGCTGCAGGGCTATGACGGCATGGACATGATCTACAAGGCACTTGAGGAGACCGGCGGCGATGTCAGCGCGGATGCTCTGATGTCCAGGTTCAAGGGCATGAAGCTGGCCAGCCCGCGCGGTCCCATACTGATCGAGCCGGATACCCGCGACATCACCCAGAACATCTACATTCGCAAGGGCGAGTTCGTGGACGGAAAGGGCTCCAACAACACCATTGCAGTCGTCGACATGGTCCGAGACCCTGCCAAATGAACCTGACCAGCCTCCTTACGGTTGTCGTCGACGGTGTCGCTTACGGAATGCTTCTCTTCCTGTTCTCGATCGGCCTGTCGATCACCCTGGGGCTGATGCGGTTCGTCAATCTCGCACATGGCGCCTTCGCCATGTGCGGGGGCTACATTCTTGTGGTCTTGACCGGGCGTCTGGGAATTCCGTTTCTGCTCGTGCTGCCGATCGCATTTCTGCTGACAGGGGCAATCGGCATCGCTCTCGAACGAACGCTGATCCGCCATGTTTATCGCAAGCCCGAGCTTCAGCATGTCCTTTTCTCGATCGGCCTCGCCTTCGCGGCCGGTGCGGTCGCCAACATCATCTTCGGGCCGCAGCAGCAGCCGATCGCATTGCCCGGATGGGCAACCCAGCGGGTCGAGTTTCTCGGTGTGGTCACCTCCGGCTACAGGCTTTTCATCATGGCGAGCGGTGTGGTCGCGCTTTTGGCGCTGCTGCTTTTGATCAACCGGACGCTGTTTGGCGCGAGAATCCGCGCAGCGGTCGACAATCGCGTGACGGCCGAAGGGATCGGCATCAACGTTTCCGGCCTGTTTGCCGCCGCCTTCGGCCTTGGCGCGGCCTTTGCCGGGCTGGGCGGCGCGCTGGCGGTCGGGTTTCTCGGCCTCGATCCCAGCTTTCCGCTGAAATATCTCGTGCTCGTCCTGATGGTGGTCGCCATCGGCGGTCCCGGTTCGGTCGGAGGTTCATTCATCGCAGCAATCTTCCTCGGCCTGGCGGACTCGCTGTTCAAATATCTCCTGCCTGAAGTGGGCGGCTTCGTAATCTATACCATACTGGTGCTGGCGATGGTCTTCATGCCCTACGGTCTGGCGAGGAGGGGGGCATGACCCAGAAATACGACCTGCGCGTCGCGCTGCCGATCCTGATCGCGCTTGCGCTTGCAGCCTACTTCCTGTTCCCCGGCTATCTCGGGCTGTTCTCGACGATTTTCATCGTCGCGACATTCGCTCTCTCTTACGATCTTCTGCAGGGCTATGCAGGCATTGTCTCGCTTGGCCATGCGGTGTTCTTCGGAATAGGGGCCTATACCGTCGCGATCCTTGGCGGCGCGGGGATCACCGATCCGATCCTGACCCTCCTCGCCGGACTGATGATCAACGCGGCCATTGCAGGTCTGCTCGCGCGTATCGTCGTGACCGGCAACGACTTCACCCGCCTTCTCGTTACGCTGGGCGTCGGCTTCCTTTTCTTCGAGGCAGCCAACCAGGCGCACTGGCTGACCGGCGGGGCGGACGGGCTCGCCAGCTTCACCGTAGGCGAGATATTCGGCCTTTTCCGCTTCGATATGTGGGGCCGCACAGCGTTCTTCTATACGCTGGCCATCCTCGTG
>JBEBXE010000068.1:0-12622 GCA_040391705.1 Aerobium aerolatum | reverse complement strand
GCGGCGTCTCGACGCAGGTCCGGTACAATATGAACGCCGGCAACATTCAGTACACGACCTCCGCCACCGATCTGGCGATCGACGGCAACGGCTTCTTTGTCGTGCAGGATGCTTCGGGCAAACCAGCCTTGACGCGCGCTGGCTCCTTTATCCCGGACGGAAACGGCAATTTGCTGAACGCTGCCGGCTTCTATCTGATGGGTCGCAGCTTTGAACTTGGTGATCCGGGTACGACAACCACCTTCGGCGACTATGAAAAAGTGACGATCCCGACGACTGGCCTTGAGCGCGTTCCGTCGACCTCTGGCTCTTTGGCGTCAAATCTTCCGTTTGATGCACCTATCTACGGTGGCGCTGCCCTGCCTTCTTCCAACGCAGTAACCGAAACTGACCTAAAGGCAGGGATGGCAGAAGGATCGATCTTCAAATCCGGCCTGACAGCAATCGGCAACGCTGGTGAAGCGATCCGTCTCGACATCTATTTCACCAAAACAGCGGACAACGCTTGGGAAGTCGCAGTCTTTTATCAGCCGGACGCGACCGTTGGCACAGCGTTCCCTTACGGGCAGCCCCTCATTGAATCCGCGACACTAACATTCGATCCGACGACAGGCAGTCTCGACGGGGCATCCGATCTCGAGCTCGTGTTGAACCTAACGGATACTGGCCCGGGTGCCGCAAATCTCAACGGGAGACTGGTCACGGTCGATCTTAGAGACATGCGCGAATTGGCGACTAACTATACGCCTCTTGCCGCCGACATGAACGGTTCGCGTCCTTCGGCTATCGATCGTGTCGTCATTGACAACGATGGCATCGTCTCCGTCCAGTATGCAAACGGAGCCTCCAAGCAGCTGTATCGCTTGGATCTGGCATTCGTGCAGAGCCCGGATCAACTGACAGTGCTACCTGGCAACGTGTTCCAAGAGGGCCTCGGTTCCGGTCAAGTGAATTTTGGCAAGCCGAACGAGATTTCACTTGGCGCGATCAAATCCGGCGCGCTCGAAGCCTCCAACGTCGACATCGCCGAAGAACTCACCAACATGATCGAGTCTCAGCGCAATTATACTGCCAATTCGAAGGTCTTTCAGACCGGTGGCGACCTCATGGACGTTCTCGTGAACCTCAAGAGGTAATGGCCGGCACTGGGTATGAAGTAGGGGAAACATGTCACTTTCAACTGCACTGAGCATCGCGCAGAACTCGCTCCTGAATACCCAGCGCCAGACCAGCGTGCTATCGCGGAATATTGCCAATTATCAGAACGCCGACTATGCGCGGCGCTCGGCGACACTGACGAGCCTTGCGCCGGGCTCGCGGGTCGCCATGATCCAGCGCGCCACCGATATCGCTCTGTTCAAACAGAGCATCTCCGCGCTCTCGGGCTGGACCGCGCAAAAGACCATCGTCGATGGCCTCGACAGGCTCAGCCTGAACGTCAATGGCGTCGACAACGGCAGTTCGCCTGCGATGATGATCGGCAAGCTGCAGAACTCCCTGCAGCTCTACTCTTCGACGCCTTCCAACCGGACGCTGGCGGAAAATTCACTGGAGATGGCGCGCGACGTCGTGCGTTCGTTGAACACCGGCTCGGATGAGATCCAGTCGTTCCGTGCCGACATGGACAAGCAGATCGCCACCGGCGTGGCCGACCTCAACTCGCTGCTTGCCGATTTCAAAGTTGTCAACGACGAGATCGTCAAGAGCACGCGTTCAGGACAGGACGCTCTCGACTCCTACGATTCGCGCGACGCGATCCTCAAGAAGATCTCTGAACTCGTGCCGATCTCGACGATCAGCCGCAGCGACAACGACCTGATGATCGTCACCGCCGATGGCGCGACATTGTTCGAAACCGATCCCAGAGCGGTGACGTTCGTCGCGACGCCTGCGTACGGCCCAACCAGTGTGGGCAACCGCATCCATGTCGATGGCGTGCCATTGCACCGTGCCAACGGTGCCAACACCAGCGCTGGCGGCTCGCTCGCGGCGATGACGCAGTTGCGCGACGTCTACGCGGTCGAAATGCAGGCGCAGTTGGACGAGGTCGCACGCGGTTTGATCAGTGCCTTCTCGGAAACGGATCCCAACCCGCCAAATGGCTCGCGGCCCGGCCTGTTCACCTGGACGGACGATCCGCTGATGCCGGCCAATGGCGGTGTTACAACCGGCCTGGCAGCGGGGCTCAAACTGAGCGATCAGGTCGATCCCGCGCAGGGCGGCATCATCGAGAAGTTGCGCGACGGCATCTGGTATGACGTCAACCCGACCGACAATGCGAGCTTCAGCGCCCGCCTGATCGAGATGGTCAATTCGCTCGACACCCCGATGACCTTCATCGCTGCGGGTGGCGCGACCGCTTCGCAAAGTCTGATGACCTACACCTCGGCGTCGATCAGCTGGGTTGAAGACGCGCGCAAGACCGCAGCAGGGGCTGCCGAGACCAAAGGCGCGTTGATGTTCCGGACGGCGGAAGTCCTGTCGAACATCACCAACGTCAACGTCGATGAAGAAATGGCACTGATGCTGGAGCTGGAGCAATCCTACGCGGCTTCGGCAAAAATGCTGCAGATGATCGACGAAATGATGAAGACCTTACTTTCGATAGTGAGATAGTCCGATGAAAGTCTCGTTCGTTTCCTCTCAGGCAATCAGTCAGGCAATGCGGTATCAGATGCTGCGCATGCAGGCTGATCTGGTCTCTGCCAACAAGGAGATGGTGACGCTTCGCGTCGCCGACGTCGGGCTTGCAATCGGTGCGCGCACCGGAATGTCGGTTTCGTTTCACCGCGAGATCGATCGGCTGAAAGGTCTGACCGACACCAACCAGTTGGCCGCCTCGCGCCTGTCCTCGACGCAAGTCGTCCTGCAGCAGTTGACCGCGAACTCCAACAAGCTGACGCAGGCCTTCACCACGGCGCTTTCCAGCGCCGGGGACAGCAAGATCGCGCGTCAGGAGGCCGAAGCTATTCTGGCCTCGATGAACGGTTCCCTGAACAGTCACCTCAACGGTGAGTTCCTGTTCGCCGGCATCAACACCGACGTGAAGCCGATGAACGACTTCCTCGACCCAACATCACCCAACCGGGTGGCGATGGAACTGGCATTCTCCACCCATTTCGGCTTTGGCGTCGACAGCCCTGCTATCGCCGACATCGAACCCGCCGACATGATCGACTTCCTGGACAACGTCGTCACACCAAGTCTCATGGGCGCCGGCTGGGCCGACTGGTCCTCGGCGACCGACCAGACGGTCGTGTCGCGCATTACCTTGTCCGAGACGGCGCAAACCTCGGTTTCCGCCAATATCGATCCGATCCGACGCCTTGCGATGGCTGCGGCGACCGTCAGCCTGATGGTCGGGCTGGGTATGAAATCATCGACCGAGGAAGCTATCCTGACCCATGCGCAGGGGCAGATCGGCGGGGCCGTCATCGGACTGGCCAACCAGCAGGGCTATACCGGCATCGCGCAGGAACGGCTCGAACGCGCCAATGAACGGATGTCGACGCAGACCGATCTGCTGAAGAAAAGCCTCAACGATCTCGAAGGCGTCGACGAAAACGAAGCCGCGGTGAATGTGAAGGGATTGCTCGCGCAGATCGAGCTTTCCTACTCGTTGACCGCACGAATGCAGCAGATGAGCCTGCTGAAATACCTCTGATAACCGCGTCCTGACGCCTATTCTGTCAAACACACGGAAGTACGCATGTACCAATTTTCCTACGCCGAAGTTCAAACCGACTCCGTGGCCGACGCCAAGGATCGTGAACGGCAATTGCTGACGCGGTCCATCGATCTGCTCGCCGCTGCACGTGAGCGTGGGCCGCGGTCGATGGAAGCTACGCAGGCGATCCATTACCTGAACCGCGTGTGGACAACGTTCGTGGAAGACCTCGGCAGCGACGACAACGAGCTGCCGCAGGAACTGCGTGCAAACCTGATTTCCATTGGGCTCTGGCTGCTGCGCGAATCCGAAGAAATCCGCCAGGGTCGCTCCGAGAATTTCGAGGGACTGATCGAAGTCTCGCAAATCATCCGCGACGGCATCCAATGAAAAACACCCTGAAAATCACCCTGAAGGCCAACGAGAAGATCTACGTCAACGGCGCTGTGATCAAATCCGACCGCAAGGTGTCGCTGGAGTTTCTCAACGACGTTCAGTTCCTTCTTGAAGGCCACGTCCTGCAGCCGGAAGACGCGACCACGCCGCTGCGGCAGCTGTACTTCATCGTTCAGGTCATCCTGATGAACCCCACCGGGGCAACAGACGCGCGCGAGATGCTGCGCCGGTCGCTGCCGCTGCTGCTGGCGAGCTTCTCGGACGACCAGATCCTGTCGTCGCTGAAGCATATCGACCGGCTGGTTTCGGAAGGGCACGTCTACGAAGCGCTCAAGGCGTTGCGCGGGCTCTATCCGCGCGAGGCGCACATTCTGGCCGAGACCAACAACCGGGCGCCTGCGCCTCTCATCCTGACAGCAGCGGAGTGACCTCATGAACGTATCTGCAGTCGGCAATACCAACACAGCAAACAGCAACACCAGCGTTGGCACCGCGCAAGCTGTCGACTATCAGTCGTTCCTGAAGTTGCTGGTTGCGCAGATGAAAAACCAGGACCCGACCAGTCCGATGGAATCGACCGATTATGTGGCGCAGCTCGCCACCTTCTCGCAGGTCGAGCAGTCGATCCAGATGAACACCAAGCTCGAGTCCATGCTGCAGGCCAACACCCTGGCCCAGGGAACCAACCTGATCGGCAAGGAAGTCTCGACGATGGACGGCAAGGTCACCGGCATCGTCAAGGAAGTGCAGTTCTACACCGACGGCAGTGTCCTGCTGCTCGACAATGGAACGCTGGTGCCGATGGGAACCAGCCTCTATATTCGCGAGCCGGGCACCGCTGCAGTGCCACCTGCTCCTGATACGGATGTACCCGGCACCGACACAGATACCGACACCGGCGAAGAAGAAGCGTGAACGAAGCCGACGCACTCGACATTGCGCAATTTGCGATCTGGACGGTCCTGACAGCAGCAGGACCGGCCGTCGCGATGGCAATGCTCGTGGGTGTCGGCATCGCCTTTATCCAGGCACTGACGCAAATTCAGGAAATCACGCTGACCTTCGTGCCGAAGATCGTCGCGATCCTGCTGACCGTCGCCTTTTCCGCCCCCTTCATGGGGTCGCAGATCGCCGGTTTTACAAATGTGCTGTTCCAGCGCATCGAAACCGGCTTCTGACCGCAAAACAACCGCCACCGAACCTCCCACCACACCTTCGCGCAAGCTTGACCGCCTAATTTACGGTCGAAAGAGCGTGCGGTCGTGCGTTCGACAAGAACATCGGGTTGGCACGCATGGCACTCAGCGATACGGCATCTCCTGCGGCACCGCGAGCCTTCGGGCGCGACATCGCGCTTGCCCTCGGCGTGATCGTCATCTTGTCGATCCTGTTTCTGCCGCTGCCGCCGTTCCTGATCGACTTCGGCCTTGCCTTGTCGATTGCCGTTTCCGTGTTGATTTTGATGGTCGCGCTGTGGATGCAGCGCCCGCTGGACTTCACCTCGTTTCCGACTGTCCTGCTGATCGTGACGATGCTGCGGCTGTCGCTGTCGATCGCCACCACCCGCGCCATCCTGTCTCACGGCAACGAAGGCACGGATGCCGCCGGCTACGTCATCGGCGGCTTTGCCAATCTGGTGATGGCTGGCGACTTCGTCATCGGCCTGATCGTGTTCCTGATCCTCGTGGTGGTGAACTTCATCGTCATCACCAAGGGCGCAACGCGTATCGCTGAAGTCGGCGCCCGCTTCACCCTCGACGCCATTCCCGGCAAGCAGATGTCGATCGACGCCGACCTTTCCGCCGGCGTCATCGACGACAAGCAGGCGCAAAGCCGCCGCCGCGAACTGGAGGAGGAAAGCTCCTTCTTCGGCGCGATGGACGGTGCCTCGAAATTCGTCCGCGGCGACGCCATCGCCGGCCTGCTGATCACCGCCATCAACATCGTCGGCGGCATTGCCATCGGCTACACCCGCCACGGTCTCGACATGGCGACGTCGGCAGACGTCTTCGTCAAGCTGTCCGTCGGTGACGGTCTGGCGACGCAGATTCCGGCGCTGATCGTGTCGCTGTCCGCCGGTCTGGTGGTGTCGAAGGGCGGTACGCGCGGCTCGACCGACGAGGCGGTGTTCGGCCAGCTCGGCGCCTACCCCCGGGCACTGTCGGTCGCAGCCATGCTGATGTTTGCCATCGGCTTGATGCCGGGGCTTCCCGCCTTCCCGTTCTTCGTGCTTGCCTCGGGCATGTCGTTGATCGCATTCGTGATCCCACGCCAGCGCCGGAAGCTACTCGCCGCTCAAAATGCAGCTGTCAAACAGGTCGAAGTTGCCAAGGAAGAAGAAGAAAAGCAGTCGATCAAATCGTCGCTGAAGACGGCCGAGATCGAACTCCTGATCGGCAAGCAGCTGTCGACCCGGCTGCTCACCGCCCATCAGGAACTGTCGTTCCGCATGGGCAAGATGCGCAAGAAGTTCGCCACCCAGTACGGCTTCGTCGTGCCGGAGGTCAAACTCACCGACGACTTCTCGATCCCGCCAAAGAGCTACCAGATCAAGATTCACGGCACCGTCGTTGCCGAGTATCAGATGCGGGTCGGCGAGGTCATGGTGTTGCTGGGCAGCGGCGCCATTCCGGAAGTGCCGGGCGAGGAAGTGCGCGAGCCGGCCTTCGGCATGCGCGCCTACTCGGCCTCGGAAATGTTTGCCGAAGACCTGCGGCGCGAGCGGTTCGCGTTTGCCGACAACATGTCGGTGCTGTTGACGCATCTGTCGGAAGTGATCCGCAACAACCTGCCGCAGCTGCTGTCCTACAAGGATATGAAGGCGCTGATCGACCGGCAGGATCAGGAATACAAGAAGCTCATCGACGAAATCTGCACGTCGCACATTTCCTATCCCGGCCTGCAGGCGGTGCTGAAGCTGCTGCTGGCGGAACGGATTTCGATCCGCAACCTGCACCTGATCATCGAAGCCATTGCCGAAATCGCGCCGCATGTGCGCCGCACCGAGCAGATCGTCGAGCACGTCCGCATCCGCATGGCGCAGCAGATTTGCGGCGACCTGACCGAGGGCGGCACGCTGAAAGTGCTACGGCTTGGCAATCGCTGGGACCTTGCCTTCCATCAGGCGCTCAAGCGCGACACCAAGGGCGAGATTCGTGAATTCGACATCGATCCGCGCCTGCTGGAGGAATTCGGCAACGACGCGACCAAGGCGGTGCGCGAGCATCTCGACGCCGGCGAGCGGTTCGTTCTGGTCACCGCACCAGACGCACGGCCCTATGTCCGCATGATCGTCGAACGGCTGTTTGCCACACTGCCTGTCCTTTCCCATGTGGAGATTGCGCGCGGCGTCGAAGTTCGCGTCATCGGTTCGATTTCGTAGGGGCGGTGACGCAGGCCGATGCTGCCATCCCTCCCCCTGGAAACGATCGTTCTGGCGGCGTTCATCGCCTTCTGTCGTATCGGTAGCTGCTTCATGCTGATGCCCGGCCTGTCCAGCATTCGGGTGGCAACGCATATACGTTTGTTCGCGGCGATCGCCGTCACCTGGGCATTGGTTGCGCATCTGTGGGATTCGATCATCCCGAACATTCAGCAAGGCACCGACACGCTGGTGCTGCTGATCGTGTCAGAAGCCCTGATCGGCGCGACCATCGGGCTGGTGACACGGTTGTACACGCTGGCGATGCAATTTGCCGGGGGCGTCATCGCCATGGTCGGCGGCTTCGGCGGCATGGCCGGGTCGGCGGTCGACGAGGCCGAACCGCAGGCCCCGCTGGCGACGATCATCACCACCTGCGCGCTGCTGCTGTTGTTCGTGTTCGACTTTCACCACGAAATCTTCCGCGCCTTGATCATGTCCTACGAAGTCGCACCGGTGGCCGGGATGTTCAATGCGCAAGGTGCGCTGATCGACATCGTCGATACGGTGTCGCAATCGTTCTACGTCGCGCTGCGGCTGGCCAGCCCGTTCATCGCCTATGGCATTCTGGTGAACCTGGCGATCGGCTTCATCAACAAGCTGGCTCCGCAAATTCCGGTCTACTTCATCTCGCTGCCGTTCGTGATCGCCGGGTCGCTGATCCTGATGTACTTCGGCATCGGCATGATGCTCTCCCTGTTCATCGACGGCTTCCTCCCAACAACGATCGGACGCTGACATGGCGATGCGCGCACAACGATTGAAACGGCTGGTCAAGCTGCAGGAGCAGATCAAGGCGCTGCATGAGACCCGGCACGCAACGCAGCTCGCGCAAGCAGCGCATGCCAAGAAGGATGCGTCGGAGCTGCTCGAGGCGCTGAATAATTCGTCACCGCTGCCGGGCCTGTTTCCCGACGTCTACAACCGCCATATCGGCGCGGCGATCGACCGTGAAGCCAAGGCCACCGAACGGGCGGAGATACAGGCGGGTCATGTCGCCACGGCGACCGCGCGCACCAAGATCGCCGAACGTGCCTGGCGCGATGCCTTTCGACAGGAAGAGCGCACCGCAGCCGAGAAAGAACAGCTGGAAAACGTCGAACGCAAGCTGTTCCAGCCCAAGTAAGCCTGCCGCAAGCTTGTCACGTCATATTCACATCGAGAAATCAGTACGCGAGAGGGCATCCAGTTGGCGATTTCACCACCCGGCGACATTGTTCTCGACGTCATCAAGGCCGCCGACCCTACCGCTGTCGAAACAGCGCGGGCACGACTGGCATCCTTGTCTGGCCCGGCCGCAGACACTGGCGCGTTTGCAACGCAAGCGGCGCGCACCGATGGCCGCGCGACACCCACCGCGCCGGGCATGCCGTCGTCCGAGGCGTTTGTAAAATTCGAAGCCATGGTGCTGCAGAGCTTCTTTCAGTCAATGATGCCGCAGGACACCTCGTCGGTCTATGGCGAAGGCCTCTCCGGCGAGATGTGGCAAAACCTGTTTGCCGAGCAGCTTGGCAACGCCGTGTCGAAGCGCGGCGGGATCGGCATCGCCGACCGGATTTTGCGCGATTACTACGTTGCCGGAGAAAAACGCGTGTCGATGCAGGGCGTCTCCAACGACCCCGACCGACAAGCCCAGGAAACCGAGCAGATGCTTTCCGTTGCGCTGGTTCAGGAGTTGCAACGCAAGGCAGCCCAGAGCCTCAGCCAGGATGGAACCGCATCCTCGGCAGCCAACAGCCAATAACCATCAGAGCGATATGAGAAGAACGACATGCCCCAGGAAGCGGATCTCATGCAGCTATCCAACAACAAGAACAATCGGAAGGCGCTCATGAATCTCTCCGCCATCATCAACCGGATCGAGGAAACCGTCGAGGCGGAAACCGCCTCGATCCGCACCGATATCCGGTTCGACATCAAAGCGTCGAATGTGCGCAAGAGCCGGTATCTCTACGAGCTCAACAAGGCCGTCGCCGGTCTTGGCGGTGCCCAGCTGAACGACGCGCATCGCGACGACATCGTTCGCCTGCGCGACAAGCTTTCGGCCAACGAGGCAGCGATCCTTGCCCATCTGACCGCCGTGTCGGAAGTCGCCGACCTGATGCAGGATGCCATCCAGCTGGCCGAAGCTGACGGCACCTATTCGGCCAACGAATTCGGCAGGATGGCCAGCCCCGCATGATCAAGCTCATGGTCGCAGCCCTGTGGATCAGCATCGCCACCACCGGCGCGCTGGTCTACTCGTTTCAGGCGGCGCAAGCGCCTGACGAGGCGGCCGGCGACGCACAAGCCGAGGCCTTCAAAGGGCTCGACTATGTCCGCACGGGAATCATTTCCGTGCCGATCTTCGACAAAGGCCGCGTGCATGGCTATTTTCTCGCGCGGCTTGTCTTCACGGCCGATGGCAAGCGCCTGGCGCAGTTGAAGCTGCCCGCCGAAGCCCTGCTCTCCGACCAGGTCTACAGCTTTCTCTACGCCAATCCGCAGATCGATTTCACCCAGCGTGACAATCTCGACGTCGACAGTTTTCGCGCCGGCCTGCGTGAGAGCGTCAACGCAAGGCTCGGAGAAGACTTCATCCGTGAAGTGCTGATCGAGCAGGTCGACTATCTTCCCAAGGAAGACGCCGGCTCGAACAAACCGCAAAACGCAGCGGTGAAGAACTAAACTCCAGCGTCAGCCGAACTGCGGTTTGCGTTTTTCCAGAAACGCCCGCAGGCCTTCCTTCGCGTCCGCGCCGCTTTGCGACAGCGCCGCGCTCAGGCTTTCGGTGTAGAGCCCGTCGTCATGCGACATGTTGCCGATGCGTGAGATGCTCTGGATGATGAGATAATTCACCAGCGCGGCATTGCTGGCGACCTCGCCGGCCAGCTCTTCCGCCCTGGCAAGCCCTTCTCCCTCACCAACAAGATGATGAGCGAGTCCCAGCCGATAGCCTTCCTCGCCGGAATAGGAACGGCCGGTCAGCATCATCTCCGTCATCCGGTCGGGCCCGAGAATACGGCCGACGCGCACCGTGGCCCCGCCCCCGACGAAAATGCCGCGCTTGCCTTCCGGCAGACGGAAGGTCGCCGACGGCTCGGCAATGCGGACGTGGGCCGTGGTGGCAATTTCCAGCCCGCCGCCCATGACAGCGCCGTTGAGCACCGCGACCACCGGCACGCCGGAAAACTGGATCTGGTCCATGAGCTTGTGCCAGCCGCGCGAGTGCCGCATCACCTGTTCCGGCTCGCGCTCCACCTGCTCGGACAGGTCGAGCCCGGATGAAAAATGCCCACCGGCTCCGCTCAGGATGATCGCGCGCACACCTTCGGGAATGGCGTTGAAGAACCCCGCCAGCCCGGCGACCATGGCGTCGTTGACGGCATTGCGTTTGGCGGGCCGGTTCAGGACAAGGCGGGCGATCGGGCCGTCGACGCTGACCAGAACAGCCGGCTCGCTTGCCGCTCCGGGTGCGTTGTGTGCAGCAGTCACCGGCAGTCTCCGCATCCGTTCCGAGATATTGTTTTATATCATAACAATACTTACCCATTCAAGCTAGGCCGAGGGCAACAGGTGAAAACACCCTGCAAAAGCCCTAAGTTAGATGAAATGACGGCGATTCGTCACCGAGGGTGCATGACCGACGCAAGCAAGGAAAACGGGACAGGAACAGCAGCCGTGACGATTCCCGCCATGCAGGACATCATCGGCTACAAGCTTCGGCGCGCCCAGCTTGTGGTGTTCCAGGACTTTCTCGACACGTTTTCGAAGATAAAACTGCGCCCGGCTGAATTTTCCGTGCTGACCCTCATTGCGCAGACCCCCGGCCAGAAGCAGACCGAGATTGCCGAACAGCTCGGCATCAAGCGCGCCAATTTCGTTGCGCTGATGGACGGGCTGGAAAAGCGCGGGCTGGCAGAACGCCGCAAGGCCGAAACCGACAAGCGCTCGCATTCGCTGCACCTGACGCCGGAAGGTGTGGAGTTCACCAAGAAGATGGCGGCGCTGTGGAATACCCACGAGCAGCGCATGATCGACCGCCTCGGCGGCCCGGCTGAACGCGACACCCTGCTGGCCTTGCTCGACCGGCTTTTGGGCGCGAAACCGACGAAATAGCTATGGGTCGACGTCGGGGTTCAGCTCGAACACGATGTCACCGGCGCGCACCTGCTCGCCCAGCCGTCCGCGAACGCTGGCCACCACGCCGTCACACGGCGCCACCAGCGCCGTCTCCATCTTCATGGCCTCGATGATGGCAAGGGTGTCGCCGCGCGTCACCTTGGCCCCCACCTGCGTCGACAACGACCGCAACAGGCCCGATACCGGCGCGCGCAGCACACCGTCGCCAGCAACACCTTGCTTGGCAGCCAGAGGGTCGGGCTCCTCGAACCGGAAGACGCAACCGTCCCGCTCCAGCCACGACACGCGCCCGTCGCGGGCGAACACCGGCCGCTCGATGTCGAGCGCGTCGGCTGCGAAGCGTTGCTCGCCGACATCGACGCGGACCAAGCAGCTACGTTCAAACAGCACCACGCAGTTTTGCGTCACCCCACCGCTTTCAAGCACAACCGGACAGCGCGCGACGCCGGTGGTGGAGAACCAATCCTGACCGTCAGCCAACGCGAGCAAGGCGGCAGCGCTGGCGAAGTCGCGCGGCTGGGCGGTGGTTGCGTCGACCGTCAGGGCATCGACATGGCTGGTCGTCATCGCGCCGGAGCGAAACGTCTCGCTGCGCAACAGTTGCAGCAAAAACTCCCGGTTGGTGACGACGCCCAGCAACGGGGTGCGCAGGAGCAGCCGCTCCAGCCGGGCAATCGCGTCGGCGCGTGTTGCACCATGGACGATGAGCTTGGCGACCATCGGGTCGTAGAACGGCGAAATTTCCGCACCTTCGACAAGCCCGTGATCGACCCGCGCACCGTCTATGCCGGCGACGTCCGGCCGCCAGTAGACAACCCTGCCCGTCTGGGGCGCGAACCCGGCGGTGGCATCTTCGGCGCACAATCGCGCCTCGATGGCGTGGCCTGACAACGCGATCTCGTTTTGACGCAGCGGCAGCGCCTCGCCGGCCGCAACGCGCAATTGCCACTCGACCAGATCAAGCCCGGTGACCATCTCGGTGACCGGGTGCTCGACCTGCAAGCGGGTGTTCATCT
>JBEBXE010000067.1:0-12631 GCA_040391705.1 Aerobium aerolatum | reverse complement strand
GTTTACCGACGGATCGTTCGTTTACATCCCCAAGGGCGTTCGCTGCCCGATGGAGCTGTCGACCTACTTCCGTATCAACGAGAAGAACACCGGCCAGTTCGAGCGCACGCTGATCATCGCCGACGAGGGCTCCTATGTGTCCTACCTCGAGGGCTGCACCGCACCGCAGCGCGATGAAAACCAGCTCCATGCCGCCGTGGTCGAGCTGATCGCGCTGGACGACGCCGAGATCAAGTACTCGACGGTGCAGAACTGGTATCCGGGCGACAAAGAAGGCAAGGGTGGCATCTACAACTTCGTCACCAAGCGTGGCGATTGCCGCGGCAAGAACTCCAAGATCTCCTGGACCCAGGTCGAGACCGGGTCGGCGATCACCTGGAAGTATCCGTCCTGCATTCTCCGCGGCGACGGCTCGCAGGGCGAATTCTATTCGATCGCCGTGTCGAACGGTCATCAGCAGATCGATTCCGGCACCAAGATGATCCATCTGGGCAAGAACACCAGAAGCCGGATCATCTCGAAGGGCATTTCGGCTGGAAAGTCGAGCAACACCTATCGCGGGCAGGTCTCCGTGCATCGCCGGGCGGAAAACGCGCGCAATTTCACCAATTGCGACTCGTTGCTGATTGGCAATGACTGCGGCGCGCACACGGTCCCGTATATTGAGGCGAAGAATTCGACCGCCAAGGTGGAGCACGAGGCGACGACCTCGAAGATTTCCGACGACCAGCTGTTCTACGTCATGCAGCGCGGCATCCCCGAAGAAGAGGCGATCGCGCTGATCGTCAACGGCTTCGTCAAGGAAGTTATTCAGGAACTGCCGATGGAGTTCGCCGTCGAGGCGCAGAAACTCATCAGTATTTCGCTCGAAGGCTCTGTCGGCTGAGGCCGTTCAAACTATTCAGGAAGACACACAATGCTAGAAATCAAGAACCTGCATGCCCGCATCGCAGAGGATGGCACCGAAATCATTCGCGGCCTTAACCTGACCGTCAACAAGGGCGAAGTCGCCGCCATCATGGGCCCGAACGGCTCGGGCAAGTCGACGCTGTCCTACATCCTTGCCGGGCGCAGCGACTACGAAGTCACCGAGGGCGAAATCCTCTACAACGGCGAATCCATCCTCGAGATGGACCCGTCCGAGCGCGCAGCCTCCGGCATTTTCCTCGCGTTCCAGTACCCGATGGAAATACCCGGCGTTGCGACGATGGAGTTCCTCAAGGTGGCGATGAACGCGCAGCGCAAGGCGCGCGGTGAGCCGGACCTGAAGATTCCGGAACTGCTGAAGCGCGTCAAGGAAGCAGCCGGTTCGCTCAACATCGACATGGCCATGCTGAAGCGTCCGCTGAATGTCGGCTTCTCCGGTGGTGAGAAGAAGCGTGCGGAAATCCTGCAGATGCAGTTGCTGCAGCCGAATCTGTGCGTTCTCGACGAGACCGATTCCGGCCTCGACATCGACGCGCTGAAGATCGTGTCGGACGGCGTCAACGCGTTGCGTTCGCCTGATCGCGCGTTCCTGGTGATCACGCACTACCAGCGCCTGCTGGAGCACATCGTGCCGGACACGGTTCACGTTCTCTACAAGGGCCAGGTCATCAAGTCGGGTGACAAGACCCTTGCCATGGAACTGGAACAGAACGGTTACGCCGGCGTAATCGACGAAGCGGCTTGAGGTGGTTCAATGAACATCCATGCTCCCACGACGCTGACGCCCGCGGAGGCCGCACTGGTCGACGGGTTCGCCCAGCGTGTTTCTGAATTTTCGGGCGACGCCAGCGTTGCTCTTGGCCGCGACAATGCGGTTGAGGCGATCAAGGCCGGCTTGCCGACGCGCCGCGTCGAGGCGTGGCACTACACCGACCTGCGCCGTCTGCTGAACACGGTACCGTCGTACGATCCGGCGGCCAAGCCGGCTGCCCTGACGCCGCTTCTGGAAGGCTCTGCCATCCTGCGCGTCGCCAACGGTGTCGGCGGTGCTCTGGCGAGCGTCGACGGCGTCGAGATCGAACGGTTCCAGGACCTGCTGCTGGCCGGCGATGCCCGCGCTGCACTCGTCCCGGCTGACGCCAGCGATGCCGTTGCCGCGATCAATGCTGCCTTCGTCACGGACGGCTTTGCGCTGACCGTTGCCGCAGGCGAACAGATCGGCAAGCCGATCGAACTGCAAAACCTGCAGGCCGGTGGCCAGGTTCATGCCCGTTTCCCTGTCGCCGTTGGCGCCGGGGCAAAGGTCACCCTGATCGAACGTCAGGCTGGCTCGGGCGATGCACTGGCAAGCTCCGTCACCACGCTCGACGTGGGCGAGGGCGCTGACGTTCTGTACATCATCGTGCAGGAGCAGGGCGCTGGTGCGACCCAGCTTGGGCAGATGCAGATCTCGATTGCCAAGGATGCGAAGCTGACGCTGTTCCTGATGAATATCGGCGGCAAGCTGGTTCGTCAGGAAATTCTGGTCGTCGCGAAGGGCGAAGGGTCCGATTTCAAGCTGCGCGGCGTCAACCTTCTGGGTGGCGATACGCATTGCGACATCACCATGGTGGTTGATCATGTCGTGCCGCACACAACCTCGACGGAAATCATCCGCAACGTCATCACCGACAAGGCGCATGGCGTTTTCCAGGGGCAGATTCGCGTGTCGAGGCTCGCGCAGAAGACCGACGCCAAGATGGCGTGCAACACCTTGCTTCTGTCGGACGATGCCGAGTTTTCGACCAAGCCGGAACTCGAAATCTTCGCGGACGACGTGGTGTGTGGCCACGGCGCGACGGTGACGGAGATCGACAAGAACCATCTGTTCTATCTGATGGCGCGCGGCGTCGACGAGAAGGTGGCCCGCGGGCTGCTGATCAAGGCGTTCCTGGCGGAGATCATCGAGGAACTGGAAAGCGAAGAGCTTGTCGCCGTGCTCGAAGCAAAGCTCGACGACTGGTTTGCCAAGCACGCCTAGAGCATCGACCGGGTCGATGCTCCTCCACATGAGCATCGACCGGACAATGTAGTCGGTTTCCGGATTACGCGATGCGGCTAACAGTGCCTGAAAGGCTGACGAGACATGGATCAGAAAGTCGAAAACGCGCCCTATGACGTCGAGGCGATTCGCCGCGACTTTCCGATCCTGTCGCGTGAAGTGTATGGCAAGCCGCTGGTCTATCTCGACAACGGCGCCTCGGCGCAAAAACCGCAGGCGATGATCGACGCGGTCACGCACGCCTACACGCATGAATACGCCAACGTGCATCGTGGGCTGCATTTTCTGTCCAATGCAGCCACGGACGCCTATGAAAAGTCGCGCGATACCGTGCGGCGTTTCCTCAATGCCGAAAGCGTCGACGAGATCGTCTTCACCAAGTCGGCGACCGAGGCGATCAACACGGTTGCCTATGGCTGGGGCATGCCGAATATCGGCCAAGACGACGAGATCGTCCTGACGATCATGGAGCACCACTCCAACATCGTGCCGTGGCATTTCATCCGTGAACGCCAGGGCGCAAAGCTGGTCTGGGTGCCGGTCGACGACAATGGCGCGTTCGACATCAAGGATTTCGAAAAGGCGCTGAGCCCGCGCACCAAGCTTGTCGCCATCACGCATATGTCGAATGCGCTGGGCACAGTGACGCCGGTGAAGGAAATCTGCCGCATCGCCCGCGAACGCGGCATTCCGACGTTGATCGACGGCAGTCAGGGTGCCGTGCACCTGCCTGTCGACGTCCGTGACATCGGTTGCGACTGGTATGTGGTGACCGGGCACAAGCTGTACGGTCCGTCCGGCATTGGCGCTCTCTATGGGCGCAAGGAGATGCTGTCGGCGATGCGTCCGTTCATGGGCGGTGGCGAGATGATCGAAACCGTGACGGAAGAGGGCGTGACGTATAACGAACCCCCGCATCGCTTCGAAGCCGGTACGCCGCCGATCGTCCAGGCCATCGGCCTGGGTGCGGCGCTCGACTACATGGATCGCATCGGGCGCGAGCGTATAGCCGCCCACGAGGCCGATCTGGTCGCCTACGCCCATGAGCGCCTGCGCACCATCAATTCGCTGCGGATTTTCGGCGATGCGCCGGGCAAGGGCGCGATCGTGTCCTTCGAGCTGGAGGGCATCCACGCGCATGACGTGTCGATGGTCATCGACCGCTCCGGCGTCGCGGTGCGCGCCGGGACCCACTGTGCGCAACCTTTGTTGAAGCGTTTCGGCGTAACCTCCACGTGCCGCGCCTCGTTTGCCATGTATAATACCAGAGCCGAAGTCGACGCTCTGGTTGAGGCGATCGAGAAGGCGCGGACCTTTTTTGGATGACAACTATGCAAGATAGTGCACCGAACCATGTTTCTGAGCCAGACGATGGGGCCAATACGGTCTCAGCGATCCCGGCTGACGAGATCGCCCGTCTGACGGACGATATCGTCGCTGCGCTGAAGACGGTCTACGACCCGGAAATTCCGGCTGACATCTACGAGCTCGGCCTTATCTACCGCATCGACATCGAGGATGATCGTTCGGTGAAGATCGACATGACGCTGACAGCGCCCGGCTGCCCGGTCGCCGGCGAGATGCCGGGCTGGGTCGAGAACGCGGTCAGCTCCGTCGAGGGCGTCCTGGGCGTCGAGGTCAAGATGGTGTTTGACCCGCCATGGACACCGGACCGGATGACTGAAGAAGCGCAGGTTGCGGTCGGCTGGTACTGATCGCTTGCAGAAAGCCTGCTTCTTCACCATGTTCGGGTGATGGTAAGCATTCGGCTGGCCTTGAACCGGCTTTGAGTGGAGACGAAGATGGGTAGATTTCAGATCATGGCGGTAACGGACGCTGCCGCTGGCCGGGTACGGGAAATCGTCTCGGCACGCGACGACACCGCGAAGGGCATTCGCGTTGGCGTCAAGAAGGGCGGCTGCGCCGGCATGGAGTACACGATCGACCTCGTGACCGAGCCCAAGGCCACCGACGACTATATCGAACAAGACGGAGCCCATGTCTGGGTGGCCCCTGAGGCCGCCCTGTTCCTGCTCGGCACGGAAATGGACTTCGAGCAGACGACGCTGCGGACCGGGTTCACATTCCGCAACCCGAACCAGTCGTCCGCCTGCGGTTGCGGCGAATCGGTGGAGCTGAAGCCCGCCGACCTGAAAACACTCGCCGAAGCCCGCGCCGCTGCTGCGGCAAGCTAGGCTCCCATGGACGCAGACGCGCTGCGCGATCTGTTCTCTGCCTTCGGCCCGATCCGAATTCGCAAGATGTTTGGCGGCAACGGTGTCTACGTCGATGATGTCATCATCGCCGTAGAGCTGCGCGGTCAATTGCTTTTGAAGGGGGATGCGCTGTCAGCGCCGGCGCTTGAAGCGGCGGGATCGACGCAGTGGATCTATCCACATCGACAGAGCGGGAAGCCCGTTGCGATGCCGTATTGGAGCGCGCCTGATGACGCGCTCGACGATCCCGAAGAAATGGCAAGATGGGCAAGAGCGGCTTACGAAGCCGCTCTCAGAACGCGCAAATAGCGCCGGCCGCATTTGTACGACGCCAGACGGATCCCGTCTGGCTGCAAAATGCCCTAGACCGGCGGCAAGATCAGCATGAATGCCGGAATATCGTCGCCAAACCCGACGGGCGACGGCCCGTCATCGTCACGACGCCAATCGCGCGAGCGCTTGTTCTCGTCGTGATGACGCTCCGGATGATGGCGCTCGGGACGTGCCTTGCGCTCAGCATTCTCGGACTTGATCGTGTCACGGCGTACACGCTTCTCCTCGACCGGCACCTCGGGTGCGGCTTCGGCGATTGCAGCGACGCTTGCTGCTTCAACAGGCTCGGCAGGCGCCTTGTGCTCGCTGCGACGCGGCTTGCCGGACGATGTTGACGATGCCCGACCGCGTTCGCGGCCACGACCCCGGCCGCGTGGAGCGCCGTCGTCTTCGCTGCTGCTGTCGTCTGCACCGAGCGTCGTCGTGTCACCATCCAGCCACTCGATTTTCCTGGCGATCAGCTTTTCGATGGCGTCGATATATTTCGTGTCGCTGGGCGCAACGATCGTGAACGATTTGCCTGAGCGTCCAGCGCGACCCGTGCGGCCGATGCGGTGAACGTAGTCTTCGGCATGGATCGGCACGTCGAAATTGAAGACGTGCGAGACGTCCGGAATGTCGAGACCGCGCGCGGCAACGTCAGAGGCCACGAGGAACTTGAGCTTGCCTTCGCGGAACGAGGCCAGCATGGCCATTCGTGCACGTTGATCCATGTCGCCGTGCAGCGCGCCTGCATCGAACCCATGCTTGACCAGCGAGCGAAACAGCTCCGAGACTTCCACCTTCCGGTTGCAGAAGATGATGGCGTTCTTGATCTCGGATTCTTCGGTGTCGAGCAGGCGGCGCAGCGTGGCGCGCTTGTCCCAGCTCTTGGCCTTGGACTTGACGAGGAACTGCGTAACCGTCGTTGCGGTCGACGCCGCCTTGGCGACTTCCACGCGCACCGGCGCATGCAGGAACTGTTCCGTCAGCTTGGTGATCTCCGGCGGCATGGTGGCCGAGAAGAACAGTGTCTGGCGGGTAAAGGGAATCAGCTTCGCGATCCGCTCGATGTCCGGGATGAAACCCATGTCGAGCATGCGATCGGCTTCGTCGATGACGAAGATTTCGACGCCGGTCAAAAGCAGCTTGCCGCGCTCGAAATGGTCGAGCATGCGACCCGGGGTAGCGATGAGAACATCGGCGCCGCGCTGAAGCTTCTTTTCCTGCTCGTCGAAGGAAACGCCGCCAATGAGCAGCGCAACGGTCAACTTGTGATTCTTGCCGTACTTGATGAAGTTCTCTTCAACCTGTGCCGCGAGCTCGCGCGTCGGTTCAAGGATCAAGGTACGTGGCATGCGGGCACGGGCACGGCCCTTTTCGAGCCGCGTGATCATCGGCAGGACGAACGCAGCGGTCTTGCCGGTGCCTGTCTGGGCGATGCCGAGAATGTCTTTGCCTTCAAGCGCGTGCGGAATCGCACCAGCCTGAATCGGCGTTGGATGTGTGTAACCGGCGTCGGTGACGGCGGACAGCACTTTCTGGGAGAGGCCGAGATCGGCGAAAGTCACTGTGTTGGTGTCAGCCGGGATGATGTCGGCCTGGATTTCAGTCTTATCGTCTGATGACACGTTATGGCTGTCTTTGCTGTTTCGCGGTTTTGGGAGCCGCCGCATATGCGCCCTTCAAATCCACGCGATGCGCGGATGTCTGACCGTGGCGTTAAGACGCGACGGCCAAGATGTCAACGGCGCATGCGGTAAAACGCCGAATTCTCGCCGATTTCACAGTGATATGATTAAGTTGCGTGCAAATATCAGTAGCGAAACTGCTCGTTCAGTATTCGCTCGTCCCACGAATGATTTTCATCGAACAGCAGCGTGACGGTCGATCGGCGAGACTCTCGAACCGTTACCGATGTTACAGATCTCACCTCGACGTGGTCTGCCACCGCGTTGACCGGACGCTTGTCAGCTTCGAGAATATCGAAGCGCACGACTGAATGGTTGGGAAGCAATGCGCCACGCCAGCGGCGCGGGCGGAACGGGCTTACCGGCGTCAGCGCCAGCAGTGGCGCATCCAGAGGGAGGATCGGCCCCTGGGCGGATAAATTGTAGGCGGTCGAGCCTGCCGGAGAGGCGACCATCACCCCGTCACAGACGAGTTCGTCCAGCCGCACCTTGCCATCGACCGTGATGCGCACCTTTGCCGCCTGTGCGGACTGGCGGAACAGCGCCACCTCGTTGATGGCGCGCCCCGTCGGCACGGGACCGTCTGCGGTTTCCGCATCCATCACCAGCGGCCGGATGGTTTCCGGCATGGCGGTGGCAATGCGCTCGCGCAGGTCCTGGTCGGAATACTCATTCATCAGGAAGCCGACCGTGCCACGGTTCATGCCGTAGATCGCCCGCCCGGAATCCATGTTCTCCTGGATGGCCTGCAACATGAAGCCATCGCCGCCGAGCGCGACAACGACGTCGGCATCGTCCATGCGCGTGTTGCCGTACAGCGACGCCAGATGCACGGCCGCTTCATGTGCCTCAGGCGTATCTGCATTGATGAAACAGATCGCGGTGTTATCGGTGCGCATGGGTCCTGAGGTCTGCTTGACGGTGAAAACGAGCGCGTCGAGCGGTAGCACGCGTCAGGCAAGGAAGGAAGTGGAACCATTCGCGGAGAAATATTGCTTTACAGCGCGCCCATTTATGGTAGTCGGCGTATCCAGATGCCCTTGTAGCTCAGTTGGTAGAGCACCTGATTTGTAATCAGGGGGTCGGCGGTTCGAGTCCGTCCGGGGGCACCACCACATTTCCTTGATAGCGTTGACCTAAATGCCTGTTGATGTGCCGGCATTGTGGCTGTGCGTCTTCTTGCGAGGCGCAAGAGCCAGAACTCGGTATCGTCGATACGGAGTTCTGGCGCTCTGATGGCAACTGCGATGCCTACTTCACAGTGGCGGCGATTGCATCGACTGCGCGCAGAGACAGTGCGGCAATCGTCAGGGTCGGGTTCGCTGTGGCCGACGTCGGGAATGTCCCGGACCCCAACAGAAACAGATTGTGGTGGTTGAAGCTGCGCAGGTCGGCGTCGACCACTGCGCTTGCGGCATCGGTTCCCATGCGCACTGTGCCGATGACATGGCCCGATCCATTGATGTCCTTGGAGTGGTTGATGTTGGTTGCCCCCAATGCGGCAAACACCTCGTCATGCGCCTGTTGTGCCGCGTCGAGCCCGGCGCGGGTGTAGGCGGAGTAGTCGTAGTGAATGCGGGGCAGGGGCATGCCGTTGGCATCGCGCTTGTCAGGATCCAGCGTCACCCGGTTCTCGGCTTCGGGAGTCTGCTCGACCAGAGAGGCAAGGCGGATGTGTCGTGACGTTGCCTTCTTGATCGCTGCGTCCAGTTCGGCACCGCGCAAGCCTTGCTTGGCCAGGTCCGCAGCCGTCGACAACGGCGCGCCTGTCGGCCAGTTGTGGCCGTCATTGCCGATCTCGATGCGGAAGGCGGCGCGCTCCTTACGGAATTCGCCATCCCGCACGTTCTCGATTCCCGACGTGGACAGCGGGCCGCGGTAGGGCCAGACCGGCTCTGGCGTCTCGGCCCAGCTCAGCTTGCTGGGGTGGTCCATCAGATTGCGTCCAACCTGGTCGGAACTGTTGGCAATGCCGTTTGCCGCACCTTCCTGTGCAGAGTTCAGCAGCAGGCGCGGGGTTTCGATGGCATGCGCCGCCACCACCACCACCTTGCCTTGCGCCGTGCCCGTGCTGCCATCGGCGCGACGGAAGTCGACCGAGGCGATCCGCCCATCGGCACCGAGGTTCAACCGCGTTGCAGTGGTCTGATCGTAGATGACCGCGCCCGCCGCCTCGGCCTGCGCCAGATGGACTGTCGCGTCATATTTAGCCTGAACCGGACATACTGGTATGCACGAGCCGCTGCCGCAACATTGCGGACGGTCCTGACGGTCGACCGAGTTGCGGCCCTGCGGGGTAGCGCGTACCTGATATTTCGAGCCTGCGAGCGCTTTGACAAATTGCTTGTCGAGATAGGTCATGGGGATCATCGGCATCGGGAAATCTCCCGACCTTGGCGAGCCGAGATCCTCGCTATTGTCGCCGGACACGCCGATTTCCTGCTCGGCCGCCAGATAGAATGGCTCAAGCGCGTCATAGTCAAACGGCCAGTCGACGGCATGGCCGTAGAGCGACTTCAGCTTGAAATCGGCCGGGACATTGCGCAGCGTGGTGCCGAGCCAGTGCCAGGTCGTGCCGCCCACCACCTTGATATAGGTGGATTTGAAATCCTCCGGGCCCATCTGCTGATAGTAGTCGCCGATCCGGTGGGTCAGCGGGTGGGGCGCGGTCGGGTCGTTCGGGTAGGCCGATTCGGGCACCTTGATCGCTGCATCCCAGAATGTCTGCACGGCCTCGCCACGGTCGATCCGCTTGCCACTTTCCAGAAAGGCGACCGTCAGTCCCTTGCCTGCCAGTTTTGCACCGGCAAGCGCCCCCGCAATACCGCTCCCGATGATGAGAACGTCGACCGAAATATCTTGTGCCATGGGGAAATTCCTTGTCCTGGATTTGATCTGGGGAGGAAACAGACGATCAGGCTTCCGGTGGGTCGGCCCAATATCCCGTGGCGCCGCCGCAATACCCCATAGGCTTGGTGTAATCCATCGCCTGCCAGATCAAGGTGTCGGTGTAGTCCAGAACCTGCGGCGCGTCGGGATCGGGCGACTCGCCGGTGTACCAGGCAGCTGCAATGGAGTTCGCCAGATCGGGATCCTTGTTGCCCGCAGCCAGTGCTGCAAGCGCATCCTGCTTGCCGATGGCAGTGTAGGCTTTCAGCATGCTGGTCGCGATGTCCTTGGACAGGTCTGCCTGCCCCAGTTGATCCTTCGACAGGGTCAGAAAGGCGTCGACATCGAAGTCGGCCGCCAATGCCCACGCCGGCCATGGCGTCAGCGACAGCACCGAAATTGCCGAAGTCGCACATAAAAGCCCACGCCTTGTGAGGGTCACGGGCTGCGCAATCTTGGGTGATGACATATCGCGGATCCTTGGTTGCATCGTGAGCGGGAAGCTTACTCCCATTAATGCCCTGAATACACGCTGGTTCCCATGATCCGATAACGGACAGGTTCTCTATCTTTGGGTGCGGGGGAACTGAGGAGTTTAGATGCGGGAACAGCGGACAGGACGGACGCCCCGACACATGAGCGGTTCGGTCGTCTGGAGATCGAGGTCTTAACTTCGCCGCGCGGTCTCACCATATGACGGGTGCAATGAATTCCAGCCAGAAGAGGTCGCTCATGGCGAGAGTTGTTCTGCTTGCAACGTGTCTGGTGGTGACCGTCTATCTTCTGGTCAGGCTGGCCCGCGAGATGCGTCAGGAAAATGTCGACTGGAAGGGCATCGGTCTGGCTGCAGGCTTTGTGATGCTGGCGGTTTACCTGCGCAGCATCACGGAAATTGGCGGCTTCGTCTAATTCGTCTGGCGACGAGGGCGGGCCGGTCAATAATCCGGCCGCGCCCAGGCGACTGCATGCGCGCGCCTATTTCGAATCGGTAGCGAGATGCCTCCCGGCTGCATAAAGTGCGATCGCCGCCGCGTTGGAGACGTTGAGCGAGCGAATCGCACCTGGCATGTCGAGGCGCGCCAGTGCGGTCACCGTATCGCGGGTCTTCTGGCGCAGGCCTTTGCCTTCCGCGCCGAGAACCAGCGCGATGCGGTCGCCGCCAAAACTCGTTTCCAGTTCTGCCGGTCCTTCCGAATCAAGTCCGATGGTCTGGAACCCGCTGTTGTGCAGCTGGCCCAGCGCGTCGGCGAGATTGCGCACTTCGATATGGTCGATGTGTTCCAGTGCGCCTGAAGCGGATTTCGCCAGCACGCCGGATTCGGACGGGCTGTGGCGCGACGTGGTGATCAGTGCAGTGGCGCCGAATGCGACGGCGGAGCGCATGATCGCGCCGACATTATGCGGGTCGGTGACCTGATCCAGCACCAGCACCAGGCGCGCGTCGCCGAGTGCGGCGAGGGACTTCGGCTTCAGCGGTTCGGTTTCCAGCAGCACGCCCTGATGCACGGCGTCGCTGCCGACGATCCGGTCGATTTCGCGCGGTTCGACAATCGTGAGCGGGAACCCCAGCTCGCTCGCCTCGTCGAGCTCGAGACGCACCAGCGCGTTGCGGGTCACCAGCATGCGCTTGATCCGGCGCGCCGGATTGTCGAGCGCAGCGCGTACCGTATGCAGGCCATAGAGGCGCACAAGGCCGTCCGCCGGCAGATCGCCCGCTATTGCTGCGCGCGGCCGCTGCTGGCTCGGCTGCTTCGCGCCGTCGCCGGCGTTGTCGCGATACGTGCGGCGCAACCGCGCGTAATGGCTGTCTTTTGGTGTTTTGGATTTTTCATCTGTTGTCATGGCCTCTCTATAGACGCCCCGGAAGGCCGTGAACAGCGGGGTCGCAAAGGCTTGATCGCATGCGGCGACGGCGTGGGCAAAAATTACCCGGCAAAACCGCCACATAGCGTGTTGACACTGTCGGCGCGTAAAGCCATAAGGCGCTCGCAGATTGTCGGCGGCGACCAAACGAAGCCACTGACTTCTGTATGTGCCTCGTCACATGGCTCCGGCGCAGTACGGAGGAATGCCCGAGTGGTTAAAGGGGGCGGACTGTAAATCCGCTGGCTCAGCCTACGTTGGTTCAAATCCAACTTCCTCCACCACTGCGCTTTCGGAGCCAGCTAGGCGGGTATAGCTCAATGGTAGAGCAGCAGCCTTCCAAGCTGAATACGAGGGTTCGATTCCCTCTACCCGCTCCAAGACGCACCTTCCAAGGGCAGGCGTTTCCCGCCTCGAAGCGTCCGGTTTGTGCTCCAGAGAGCCAGAACCGCATCGATTCCGACAAAGTGCTTGTCTTTTGGAGCGCCAGTCACTAATTGCCCGCATCTGACACAACCTGCATCCATGGTGCCAAAGGGATATTACAATGGCCAAAGGAAAATTTGAGCGTAACAAGCCGCATGTGAACATCGGCACGATTGGTCACGTTGACCATGGCAAGACGTCGACGACGGCTGCGATTACCAAGTACTTTGGTGAGTTCAAGGCCTACGAACAGATCGACGCAGCGC
>JBEBXE010000066.1:0-12633 GCA_040391705.1 Aerobium aerolatum | reverse complement strand
CCGTCTGGCTGCAAAATGCTTTAGCGCACCTGATCGAGCAGGCGCTTGCATTCCAGGAGATCGAACAGGGCTTCCTGAAGCAGTGCGCGGTTGTCGCGCGACAGGCGTCCTTCGCCGTCCTGGACCGGGCCGTCCTCATCGGTGCGGCCGAGGCCGAAGAACCGGCGTGCCGGCTTGACCTTGGATTGCCCGACCAGCATCTCGTCGTCGAGCTTGGCGCGGGACTGCGGGCTCTGGTCGGCGTCCTCGATTTCCACCGGCTTGCGTTGCGCCATGGCTTCGATCGCCGCCATGTCGCCGCTGCCGATAGCGGTGAGAAACTGCGGTCCATTCTCGCGCAGCAGCTTCTGGACGCCCTTGATGGTGTAGCCGTGGTCGTAGAGCATGTGGCGGATGCCCTTGATCAGTTCCACGTCCTGCGGGCGATAATAACGCCGGCCGCCGCCGCGTTTCATCGGCTTTATCTGGGTGAACCGCGTCTCCCAGAAACGCAACACGTGCTGCGGCAGATCGAGTTGCTCTGCCACTTCGCTGATTGTCCGAAAAGCGTCGGGACTTTTGTCCATCTGACAGCCGCTCCTAGAGCACTTCCGCTTTCTTCGAATCGCAGAAGCGCTCTAACCCTTTGTTTCTACGCAATTCCGAACGCAAAACCGCTTCGCACTTTTGCTGGAATTGCTCTAAAGCGTTCGTCTTTTCGGGCGACAGGCACGAATTGACGAATCGACTATCATTCCAGCGATTTACGCGCCGGGTTGCAAGCGTGAACCGACATGCGGTCCACCCTATACCTCAATTTTGCTAGGTCTTGGGTTTGGGCTTCACGCCCTGATGCTCATGCAGGATGCGCTGCTTCAGCACGTTGGATGCCTTGAAGGTCATCACGCGGCGCGGCAAAATCGGTACTTCCTCGCCCGTCTTCGGGTTGCGTCCCACGCGTTCGTTCTTGTCGCGAACATGGAACGTTGCAAAGGAAGACAGTTTGACCGTTTCTCCGCGCACAATTGCCTCGCAGATCTCATCGAGAACCATCTCGACCAGATCCGCAGATTCCGAGCGCGAGAGCCCGACCTTTTTATAGACCGCTTCGGCCAGGTCAGCGCGCGTAAGTGTTTTTCCCCCCATCCGGCTGTCCAACCATGTTGAAATCAATGAAAAATCCACAATATTTCGCGACGTTAAGAAATTGCCGGTCGAAGGTCAAGCGCTGAACTTCAGCGGATGGTCGACCGGCAGCCTACCAGCGCAAAAGCACGGCTCCCCAGGTAAATCCACCGCCCATTGCCTCGAGCAAAACGAGGTCGCCCGGCTTGATGCGTCCGTCAGCAACCCCTGCGTTCAACGCCAGTGGAACGGACGCTGCAGACGTGTTGCCGTGCAATTGCACCGTCATCACCACCTTCTCCGGTGCGATGCCGAGCTTCTTGGCAGACGCGTCGATAATGCGCTTGTTGGCCTGGTGGGGAACGAACCAGTCGATATCTTCGGCGGTAATGTTGCCGCGCTGCATGACGTCTTCGACGACATCGGTAATCATGCCGACGGCGTGCTTGAAGACTTCCTTGCCCTCCATGCGCAGGTGACCGACCGTCCCGGTGGTCGAGGGGCCGCCATCGACGTACAGCTTGTCGCGATGGCTGCCATCCGAGCGCAGGCTGGAAGCCAGGATGCCTCGATCGCTCATGGTCCCCTCGCCTTCAGCGACTTCGAGAACCACAGCTCCAGCACCGTCACCGAACAGCACGCAGGTCGTGCGGTCGGTCCAGTCAAGAATGCGCGAGAAGGTCTCCGAGCCGATGACGAGCGCCCGCTTTGCCATTCCGCTGCGCAGCTGCGCGTCGACCGTCGCCAGCGCATAGACGAAACCGCTGCACACCGCCTGCATGTCGAACGCAAAGCCGTGGCTCATGCCGAGCCGATTCTGGATTTCCACCGCCGTTGCCGGGAAGGTGTTGTTCGGCGTCGACGTCGCCAGCACGATGAGATCGATATCGGCCGGAGTCAGGCCAGCGCTGTCCAGCGCCGCGCGCGCCGCCGCCTCGCCAAGCGAGGCAGTGTTTTCATCATCGGCAGCGATATAGCGCTGCGTGATGCCGCTGCGTTGCACGATCCATTCATCGGACGTGTCCACCAGCGTTTCGAATTCCGCGTTCTTCATGACGCGCCGCGGAAGGGACGCACCCACCCCACGCACTACAGACCTGATCATATCCCGTCCTAATCGTCGGCTGCGGCTTCATCATCCGCGTTGCCCAGCTTTACCGCAATACGACCGTGAAAGGCCTCAAGATCGCGCCTAATGCCATCCATGAGCCGGCTGCGGCCCATATCGTAACCCAGTTCGACCGCTGCTGCGAAGCCTTCGTCATCCGTGCCGCCGTGGCTTTTCACCACAAGGCCGTTGAGGCCGAGAAACACGCCGCCATTGATCTTGCGCACGTCCATCTTCTCGCGAATCCGATTGAAGGCGTCGCGCGCAAACAGATAGCCGATCTTCGACATCAGCGTGCGGCCCATCGCTTCGCGCAGGTAGCCGCCAATCTGCCTGGCGGTGCCCTCCGCAGTCTTGAGCGCGATGTTGCCGGCAAAGCCTTCGGTGACAACCACGTCAACGGTGCCTTTGCCGATGTCGTCGCCTTCAACGAAACCGTGGTAATTCAATGATCCAAGGCCCGCCTCGCGCAGCAGATGGCCGGCGTCCTTGACCTCTTCCTGGCCCTTCATCTCTTCGACGCCGACATTGAGCAGCCCGACGGTCGGACGTTCCATGCCGAAGATGGCGCGCGCCATGGCAGCGCCAAGAATGGCGAAATCGACGAGTTGGCGTGCATCGGCGCCAATGGTTGCACCGACGTCGAGAACCAGGCTTTCGCCGCGCGTCGTCGGCCACATCGCCACCAGCGCCGGGCGCTCGACACCGGGCATCATGCGCAGGCAGAACTTCGACATCGCCATCAGCGCGCCGGTGTTGCCGGCCGAGACGCAAACGTCTGCCTCACCGTCACGCACCGCCTGGATGGAGCGCCACATCGACGACTTCAGACGGCCACGCCGCAAGGCCTGGCTCGGCTTGTCGTCCATCTGCACCGACACTTCGCAATGCTCGAACGTGCTGACGGCCGCCACCGACGGATATTTCTGCAGGACCGGATTGACCACCTCGGCCTGGCCGAAAATGAGGAAGCGCACGTCCGAACGGCGCTCGACAACTTTGTGGAGGCCGGCAATCGTGACTTGGGGTCCGTGGTCTCCACCCATTGCGTCAATGGCGATGCGTATCAAGAGGCACTATCTCGTCTGTTTCCGGGGGAAAGGGATCGGCTTGAAAGATTTCGCGAAAATAGCGGTTTTATGTCACCGCACAACTGAATTCGGGTGACGTTGCGTTCTATTCAGAGTTTCTTCCGCAACGCCTCGAGCTTTTCGAACAAAGGCCCGCGCTCCTCGGCATCATCGGCGGCGGACTGTACAACCTCCGCCCCAGCCTTGCGCGGATACGGGTCGATCCCCAGCGTGAAGAACTCTTCCGCCATTGCGCCGACATCGACCGTGTCGCCCGAAAACAGCTCCGGGGCGTCTTCGCCTTCGGCATCGAGAACGATCTCGCCATCGATCACATTGTAGGGCTGGGCGAGCCGCGAGCCGACAGGCAGGAAGATCGAGGAGACCTGCTCGTCGACAGTTCCGACAACCGGCTCGAGCGTCACCGTGCAGGCTTGCACGATCTCGGCACGCACCCGGCCCGTCAGTTTGACGCCGCCTTTCTTCCAGCCGACGACGTCGAGGTCGACATGCAGGTTCTTGACCTCCAGCAAATCGTGGGCTGCGGCAAGTTCCTTGCGCTGCTTTTCATCGGCATCGAAGCTGACCGGCAAACCGGTCTTCGGCAGCCGGGCGACATTGACGGCAAACGATATCGGGCTGCGGTCCTGCGTGGTCATTGGTCTGCCTCTGTCTGTGCCGCATCTGGAAAACTGATCTGGCCGGCCAACAATGCGGTGTCGTCCTGCGCCGCCAGATGTGCGAGCGCCTGCTTCACATAAGCAGCCATTGCCGCCGCATGAGGCCACGCACTCATCTGTGGACATATATTGCGCGCCAGCGCGGCTGCCAGAGCCGCGTCGTCGCCTGCAACCACAGCTTCGCGATAGGCTTCGGCGCGGCCATAAAACATCCGCGCCAGCTTCTTCATGCGCTTCGGTACGCCCTGATCGCCGATGCCCAATTCGCGCAGCGAATGGTCGACGTCCTTGAAGAACTCTTCAGTGACATCCTGCGCCAGCTGGGTCAACGCCTCTGAGCCGCCGCGCGCCCGCTCCAGAAACAGGAACATATGGGTGGACAACATCTCGTAGCGCCCGAGCGGGATATCCTGCACGTCCCAGCGCTCGTAAAACACCGGTTGCCGCGCCGCTGCCACGATTACGTTATACAGCGCGTCAGTCACCTCGCGGTTGGGTCGTCGACCGAAGCTGAATATGGACTTGAACATGCCGCAGGTTTCCGAAAGTTCGGTTTCGATCCGCGGCGCAGTTGCATCGCCGCGCAAGCTGGTTTACCCGTTTTGCTGCCCGGTGCAAGCCGTGCAACAGAGAGAGTCATAATGGAGTTGCTTGTGCAATCGCGCGATTTCAAGGCAAGTGCCGTACTTCCCGCCCGTATGGCGTTGATCGCCGCCGGTGCGGCCGTCGTGCTGGCAGGCTGCAACGCCACGGACACACTGAGGCCCAGCGAGACGTTGACGCATGGGTACGTCATCGACGAACAGATGCTTGAATCGGTGCCGGTCGGCTCGAGCCGCGAGCAGGTTCTGCTGGCGCTTGGCTCGCCATCGACCACCGCAACGTTCGACACCGAGGTGCTGTATTACATCTCGCAGACCCGTCATCGCAGCGTCGCGTTCATGAACCCGCGCGTCACCGATCAGCGCGTCCTCGCCGTCTATATGGGCGCGGATGGCCGGGTGACCAATATCGCCAACTACGGCATGCAGGACGGACGCGTGTTCGACTTCATCTCGCGTACGACGCCGACAGGCGGCAAGGACCAGACCTTCATCAGCCAGATGATCAGCGGTGTCGCAGGCGGCGGCCCCGGCAATCTGCCGAGCAACCTGATGGGCGGTTCGCGCTAACATCCGGCATCGTCGCAACGAGACAACCATATGAAAAGGCCGCGGAATTTCTTCCGCGGCCTTTTCAGTTTGATGCCGTGTGGTGTCAGTGCGCCAGCACTGCCAGCAGCAGCAACGCCATGATGTTGGTGATCTTGATCGCCGGGTTCACAGCCGGACCGGCCGTGTCCTTGTAAGGATCGCCGACAGTGTCGCCGGTCACCGAAGCCTTGTGCGCTTCGGAGCCCTTGAGGTGCTTGGTGCCGTCCTTGTCGACGAAACCATCCTCGAACGACTTCTTGGCATTGTCCCATGCACCGCCGCCCGACGTCATCGAGATGGCGACGAACAGGCCGTTGACGATCACGCCCAGAAGCGATGCGCCGAGTGCGGCGAAGGCGGACGCCTTGGAGCCGGAAATCAGCAGGATGCCGAAATACACCACCAGCGGTGCCAGCACCGGCAGCAGCGAGGGGATGATCATCTCCTTGATCGCTGCACGGGTCAGGATGTCCACCGCGCGGGCATAGTCCGGCTTCTGCGTTCCCAGCATGATGCCGGGGTTTTCACGAAACTGCCGCCGCACTTCCTCCACGATAGCCCCTGCTGCGCGGCCGACCGCCGTCATCGCGATGCCGCCGAACAGGTAGGGAATCATACCGCCGAAGATCAGACCCGCGACCACGTACGGGTTCGACAGCGAGAACGAGATCTCGCCGATATCGGCGAAATACGGGTAGCGATCGCTGTTGGCGGTAAAATACTTCAGATCGTAGGAGTAGGCAGCAAACAGCACCAGAGCACCCAGACCAGCCGAACCGATGGCATAGCCCTTGGTGACGGCCTTGGTGGTGTTGCCGACGGCGTCGAGCGCATCGGTCGAACGGCGCACTTCCGGCGGAAGCCCGGCCATTTCAGCGATGCCACCGGCATTGTCGGTCACCGGACCGAACGCATCGAGGGCAACGATCATCCCGGCAAGGCCGAGCATGGTCGTAACCGCGATAGCCGTTCCGAACAGACCGGCGAGCTGGAACGTCGCCAGAATGCCGCCAATGATGACGATGGCAGGCAGTGCGGTCGATTCGAGCGACACCGCCAGGCCCTGGATCACGTTGGTGCCGTGTCCGGTGACGGAAGCCTGTGCGATCGAGTTGACCGGACGCTTGTTGGTGCCGGTGTAGTACTCGGTAATCACCACGATCAGGCCGGTGACGAGGAGACCGACCAGCCCACAGGTAAACAGGGCAGAGCCTGTGACCGAGCGTCCGTCGACGACACCGATTTCGCCCCAACCGATAGTGAACTGGTTGGCGATGGCGACACCGGCAATCGTCAGGATGCCGGTAACGATCAGGCCCTTGTAGAGCGCGCCCATGATCGAGCCGTTGGCGCCGAGCCGGACGAAGAACGTGCCGATGATCGAGGTAATGATGCAGGTGGCACAGATGGCGAGGGGATAGAGCATCACCGTGCCGAGGATGTCGGAACCGGCAAAGAAGATCGCTGCCAGCACCATGGTGGCGACGACGGTCACCGCATAGGTTTCGAACAGATCGGCCGCCATGCCGGCGCAGTCACCGACGTTATCGCCGACATTGTCGGCAATCGTTGCCGGATTGCGCGGATCGTCTTCCGGAATACCTGCTTCCACCTTGCCAACCAGATCGCCGCCGACGTCAGCACCCTTGGTGAAGATACCGCCGCCGAGCCGGGCGAAAATCGAAATCAGCGAGGCGCCGAAGCCGAGTGCGACGAGCGAGTCGATGACGGTGCGGTCGCTCGGGGCGTAGCCCATCGGACCGATCATCACCCAGTAATAGACGGAGACGCCCAGCAGCGCGAGGCCGGCCACCAGCATGCCGGTGATCGCGCCCGCCTTGAAGGCGATGTCGAGACCGGCAGACAGGCTGTGCGACGCCGCTTGGGCCGTGCGCACGTTGGCGCGGACCGAGACGTGCATGCCGATATAACCGGCAGCCCCCGACAACACAGCGCCGATCAGGAAGCCGACAGCGGCGGTGCCCGAAAGCAGCCACCAGGCCAAAATGAAAACCACCACGCCGACAACGGCAATGGTGGTGTATTGACGGTTCAGATAGGCCTGCGCCCCCTCCCGGATCGCGCCTGCAATTTCCTGCATGCGTGCATTGCCCTGGTCGGCTGCTAGAACCGATTGCGTCGCCCACACGGCATAGACGACAGACAGCACGCCGCAGAGAATGACGACATAAAGCATGGTCATTTCACGGATTTCCTCGATTGACGGCCCGAAAATACCCCTCCCCGGGCCAAGGTTGACCGGACGGACGCCAGCGGGAATCCGCCCTTACGCAGCAGCTTGCGTAAGGGCTGTCGTAACGTCAAGGTTACGACAGTGTTTTTGTCCTGCTTTCGAGGTTAGGCCCGTTTTCAGCCAGCGATGGCGGTGCGCCTGCTGACCAGGCGCAGTCCACCAAGGGCGAAAAGGCAGATGACGACGACGGGGAAAATCATCCAGTTCAGCATTTCCCAGCCCCAGGCGTTGTAGATCACGCCGGAGAGGAACGACGACAGCGCCACGAAGCCAAACAGAATGAAATCGTGAAAGCCCTGCACCTTGCCTTTTTCAGAGGAACGGTAGGCGTCGGCGACCATGGCGGTCGCGCCGATGAAGCTGAAGTTCCAGCCGAGGCCAAGCAGGATCAACGCCGTCCAGAACTGCCACAGCGCGATGCCGGACAGACCGACCAGCGCGCAGCCGACCAACAGCAAGAGACCAACGGCAACAATGGTTTCGCGCCCAAACCGCGCAATCAGGCGGCCGGTGAAGAAGCTCGGCGCAAACATCGCCATCACATGCCACGAGATGCCGAGCGCGGCTTCGTCGGCGCTGAAACCGCAGCCGACCATCGCCAGCGGCGCGCCGGTCATCACCAGGCTCATCAGCGCATAAGAGCCGACGGCGCACAGAAGGCCGATGGCAAACAATGGCTGCCTGATGATCTCGCCCAGCGGGCGTGCGGGCTCATCGAGGCCGGATACATAGCTACTGCTGGTCGTGGTCTTGCGCAGGAACGACAGAATCAGCGCGCCGACTGCCGCAAGGCCGATGATGGAGACAAACGAGCCGGCAAACATCACCGGCGCGAGCGACTCGCGGGTGAAGATGACGATCTGCGGCCCGAGGATCGCAGTGACGATACCGCCGGCGAGCACGAACGAGATTGCCTTGGCCTTATAGGCCGGTGGCGCGTTGTCGGCAGCTGCGAAGCGAAATTGCTGGACGAAGGCGCCGCCGAGGCCGAGCGACAGCAGGCCGAAGGCGAACAGCCAGAAGGAAAACTGGTAGAGGCCGAGCGTCGCGATCGCACCGCCCAGCGCCGTGATGCCAGTGCCGGTCATGAAGCCGGCGCGCTGGCCGATGGACTTGATGATGGCGGCGGCGGGGATCGCCCCGACCGCGACGCCGAGCGTGAACGCGGTAACGGGGAGCGTGGCGAAGGTCTTGTCAGCGCCCAGCAGGTAGTAGCCGGCAAGACCGCCTATGGAAAACGAGATCGGAGCGGCAGAGCCAACGATGGCCTGCGAAGCCGCAAAGATGATGGAGGTGCGGCGCGCGTCGTTCTCGTTATATGCGGTCACTCTGGATCCTTACCCCTGCCCTCGCCACGCACGCGACGCGCAACGCGATCGAGAACAGCATTTACCAGCTTCGGTTCGTCATCCTCATAGAACGCCTTGGCGATATCGATATATTCGGAGACGATGACAGCCACGGGAACGTCGCCCCGCTGCATGAGTTCATAGACGCCCGCACGCAGGATCGCGCGCAGCGTCGAATCGAGACGGGAGAGCGGCCAATCTTCGGTCAGCGACTGGCGGATGATCGGATCGACCGTCGTCTGGTTTTCGATAACGCCGGCCAGAATGGCGCGGAACCATTGCGCGTCAGCCTCACGATATTGGCTGCCGTCGACTTCCTTGCCGAGCCGGAATTCCTCGTATTCCGCAGTGATCTCGAGGATGCCGCTGCCGGCAACGTCCATCTGGTAGAGCGCCTGCACGGCAGCAAGACGCGCCGCGCCGCGTTTGTTGGCGGGACGGGGTGCTGCCTTTTTCGCCGGGTCCGTTTTCGTCACAATCAGGCTCCGAGACGGCTGCGAAGTTCTATCATGGTGAGCGCCGCGCGGGCGGCAAAGCCACCCTTGTCGCCTTCAGCGCGGCGGGCACGAGCCCACGCCTGCTCTTCGTTTTCAACGGTAAGAATCCCGTTGCCGATAGCAAGCGATTCTTCGACAGCAAGGTCCATCAGCGCACGACAGGATTCGTTAGAAACAATATCAAAATGATAGGTTTCGCCACGAATGACAACGCCCAGCCCGACGAATCCGTCATAGGCCACGCCGCCATTTTCAGCGCCATCAAGCGCAAACGAGATCGTCGCGGCTACTTCCAGCGCGCCGGGTACGGTGACGACGTCGTAGCGTGCGCCGGCTGCCTCAAGGGCGGCCTTCGCACCATCGAGCAGCGCATCCGACAGCTCGTCGTAGAATCGAGCCTCTACGATCAGAATACGTGGGGGATTTGTGCTTGGCATGTTCGTCTCCGGATTGCCGGCTGACTTAGGCCGAAGCATGCGCCATAGCAAGCGCTTCGTTGCAGATGGCGGCCCTGCACGCCGTGCAGGGCTTGCCTGAACGAGCCTTAAAGACCTTCCGCAGCCGCCTGTACGAGACGGGCCGCGTAGCGGGCCATGGTGTCGATTTCGAGGTTGATCCGATCGCCAACCTTGCGCTCGCCCCACGTCGTCACGCTCAGCGAATGGTGGATGAGCAGCACGTCGAAACGGGTGCGCTCGACCTGATTGACCGTCAGCGAGGTACCATCGAGCGCCACCGAGCCTTTCGGCGCGATGAATTTGGCCAGTTCAGCCGGCGCTTCCAGCGTGAACCGGACGGCTTCGCCCTCGTCCTTGCGGGCGACGATTTCCGCCTGCCCGTCGACGTGACCGGAGACGATGTGCCCGCCCAACTCGTCGCCGATCTTCAGCGCGCGCTCAAGATTGATCCGGGTTCCGGCCTTCCAGCCGGCAGCCGTGGTCAACCGCAGCGCCTCCTCCCAGGCCTCGACCTCAAACCAGCGCTGGTTCGATCCCGCCTCGGGCAAGGTCACAACGGTGAGGCAGACGCCGGAACAAGCAATTGACGCCCCGATGTCGATGGTCTGCGGGTCGTAGACCGTGTCGATGCGCAGCCGCACGCCTTCGGGCAGCGGTGTGGTTGAAGCCACGGTTCCAATATCGGTGACAATGCCGGTAAACATCAGCGCGTCCTTACATATTCCTGGTATCGGTCATTGCCGAAGATTTCCGCACGCACGAGCTTGAAGCCCTGCGGAATGGTTTCGCGCGTCAGCGGCGACGCTATTCCATCGGCACCGACACTGTCCGGCCCCATGAACAGGGCGATGCGGTCGACGAGGTCTTCCTCGAGAAAATGACGCGCCGTTTCAGCCCCACCCTCGACGACAATGCTGGTGATACCCTGCGCCGCAAGGTCTTCCAGCAGCTCCGGCAGCGCGATGCGGCCATCATGCGTTTCAACAGCGAGGAACCCCACGCCCAGTTCCGCCAGGGCCGCACGCTGCGCCGGTGCGCCATCCACCTCAGTGGCGACGAGCACGGGCGTGGTGCGCGCCGTTTGCGCCAGCTTCGAGGTCGCGGGCAGCCGCAGCGTCCGGTCGAGCACGATGCGCACCGGTGAGCGTGCCTCAAGGCCGGCAAGCCGGCAGGTCAGGTCGGGGTCGTCGGCCAGCGCCGTACCGATGCCGACAAGGATAGCGTCGGCTTCGGCACGCATGATGTGACCCTGCCGCCGCGCTTCCGGGCCGGTGATCGCCACCTGCCCCTCGCCCTTGCGGCCGATCATGCCGTCGGCAGAAACTGCAAGTTTCAGAATCACTTCCGGGCGCTTGTTGACGGATCGATTCATGTAACCGGCCATCACGTCAGCAGCCTCAGCCGCCAGCACGTGTTCCGTCACCTCAAGTCCGTTATTGCGCAGGATGGCATAGCCTTTGCCGGACACACGCGAATCGGGATCGTTGGCAGCGCCGACCACACGCGCCACGCCAGCCGACACCAGCGCCTCGGCGCAAGGCGGTGTCTTGCCGTGATGGGCGCAGGGTTCAAGCGTGACATAGGCGGTCGCGCCACGCGCAAGTTCGCCAGCCTCAGCCAGCGCCTGCGTCTCGGCATGCGGTCTGCCGCCGACAGCGGTGACGCCGCGGCCGACGATGACACCGTCGCGCACGATCAGCGTGGCGACGGACGGATTGGTTGCGGTGAGCCCGAGATTGCGGCGCGATAGCCGGATGGCGGCAGCCATGAAGCGGCGGTCGATTTCGGCCTGATCAGGCGCTTTGACGGTCATCGACCCGTCACTCCTCGTCTTCGTCGCCCCGCAACTCGCCGAGCACATCGTGGAAATCCTTGGCCTCGCGGAAATTGCTGTAGACCGACGCGAAGCGCACATAGGCGACGTCGTCTATGGCTTTCAAGGCCTCCATCACGAGACGGCCGATCTCGCCCGAGGCGATTTCGGTTTCGCCGGAGCTTTCGAGCTGGCGCTGGATGCCGGTCACGGCGCGGTCGATCCGCTCGGGATCGACGTTGCGCTTGCGCACCGCCGTCTCGAGCGACCTTGCCAGCTTGTCGCGATCGAACGGAACCTTGCGGCCCGACTTCTTGATGACAACGAGATCGCGCAGTTGCACGCGCTCGAATGTGGTGAAGCGACCGCCGCAATCAGGGCAGACGCGGCGACGACGGATCGCCGCCCCGTCTTCTGCGGGGCGGGAATCCTTCACCTGCGTGTCTTCAGACTGGCAAAAGGGACAGCGCATTTTTCATTCCCGACAAATCTGTTTCGTCGCTGTCCTTACCCCAGATAGGGGTAAAGCGGAAACCGTGCGCACATCGTCTCGACCTTGGCGCGCACTGCGGCTTCGACCGACGCGTTGCCCTCGTCCGAATTGGCGGCCTTGAGACCATCCAGAACCTCGGCGATCAGATGACCGATCTCGCGGAACTCGGCTTCACCGAAGCCGCGCGTCGTGCCTGCCGGCGTGCCAAGACGAATGCCCGAGGTCACGAACGGCTTCTCAGGGTCGAACGGAATGCCGTTTTTGTTGCAGGTGATGTGGCCACGGCCCAATGCCGCCTCGGCGCGCTTGCCGGTGGCGTTCTTGGGGCGCAGGTCGACCAGCATCAAATGGTTGTCGGTGCCGCCGGACACGATATCGAGACCGGTATCCTTCAGGCTTGCCGCCAGCGTCTTGGCATTGGCGACAACCGCCTTGGCGTAGTCCGTGAAGTCGGGCTTCAGCGCTTCGCCGAAGGCAACCGCCTTGGCAGCGATGACGTGCATCAGCGGACCGCCCTGCAGACCGGGGAACACGGCCGAGTTGAACTTCTTGGCCAGCGCTTCGTCATTGGTCAGGATCATGCCACCGCGCGGGCCGCGCAGCGACTTGTGCGT
>JBEBXE010000065.1:0-12747 GCA_040391705.1 Aerobium aerolatum | reverse complement strand
CCAAACGGTTCGATCAATCGCTTGACCTCGCTGCGCCGCGATCCCGGCAGCACCAGCAGTTGGCGCGGCGAGCCGCGCTCCGTGGCGTTGCGCGCGATCTGGCTTGCGGCAGCCGACGCCACGCCCGGATGCGATGTCAGGCGATGGCCGACATAGGTGCCGGGAGGACCATCCAGCTTCAGCAGCGCGTCGGGCTCGAACGGCAGAACGCACAAAATGCGGTCGACATAGGGACGCATCGCCGGCGCACGGCCTGGCCGCCACGCCCAGACGCTGGGGCAGACATAATGCAGAATCGGGATGGTCGGGTCGGCCGCCCTCACCTTTTTGGCGACGCGCAGGCTGAAATCCGGGCTGTCGATGGTGATGACGCAATCGGGTTTCGCGCGCACGATAGCGCTGGCGGTCTGGCCGATGCGACGGATCAGGCGCGGCAGATCCTTGATGATCGCGGTGATGCCCATCAGCGCGATTTCCGAGCTGTCGAACAGCGACACCAGCCCCATGGCTTGCAGATGCCGTCCGCCGACGCCGACCAGCTCGACGTCGCGTCCGCTCAGCGCCTTCAGCGCGGCGACCAGATCGGCGCCGAGAAGATCGCCTGATTCTTCCCCGGCAACGATGGCGACGCGCAGCGGGGCGGTCATGGCGTTTCGCCGTGTGGCGGCAGGCCGACGATGAAAAGCCCGAGCTGGTTGGCGCGCGCAATCGTCTCGTCAAAATCGAGGATGAAGGAGCGCCCGGTATCGACGCCGATGCCGGCAAGGCCGGCTGCATGCGCCTGGGTCACCGTTTCCGGACCGATCGCCGGCAGGTCGGTGCGCAATTCCTGCTGCGGCTTGCAGCGCTTGACCAGAACGCCGCGCGTCTTGCCGGCAAGGCGGCCATGACCGCGCAGGCCGACAGTGCGTTCCAGCAGCCCGTCGGTGCCCTCGATGCCTTCCAACGCGACAGCGCGGCCGCCGATGGAGATCGCTCCCTGCCCGATATCGAGCCGGCCGATGGCGATCGCGGCCTCCGACGCGGCCTGCAGATCGCGCAAATCCTGCGGCGTCGGCTTTGCGTCGGTCAAATTTCCAAGCGGTGCGAGGAGATCAGGGACGATTTCGTGGGAGCCGACGACAGCGATGCCGTTGGATTCCAGAATCTCGACCACGCCGCGCAACACGCCGTCGTCGCCGCGCGTGATCCCCGCCACAACGCGCGGAATCAGTTTCAGGGTCGACATCGCCCAGCGGATCGAACGCAACCGGGGCCGGCGCATGATGCTGCCGGCCATCACCAGACGGGTGACGCCGGCGCTTTTCAGGCGCGGCACCAAAAGGCCGAATTCTTCCAGCTGCATCACCGCGCAGTCGGCCCCGTCAAATGCAGACGGATCCTCCGCCTCGCCATCGATGATGATGACGAACGGCACGATATTGTTGCGCAGCAGGGTTTTGACGACGGCGGGCGGCAAAGCGCCGCCGCCTGCGATGACGCCAACGCGGCCCCCCGACGCGTGCGAGGGGTCGCTATGCAGATCAGTCATCCGCATCGTCGGCCGCGTGGCTGGCAGAGCCAACCGCAGGAACGATGATCGGACGCTTGCCGGCGCTGGTCAGGAAGTCGATGATTTCGGTTGCGGCCGCGTTATCCGCAAACTCGGCGCGGACGGCTTCGGCGTTGGCGACAATCGAACCGCCGGGCGCAAAGATCCGCCGATAGGCCGTGCGGAGCGTCTGCAGGTCACTGCGGGTCATGCCGGCGCGCTTGAGCCCTACGATGTTGAAGCCGCGCAGCTTGGCGCGGTTTCCCGTCACCATGCCATAGGGAATCAGGTCGCCGGTGACGCCGGTCATGCCGCCGACAAAGGCGCGATGGCCAATGCGCGTCGACTGGTGCACCGCCGCCATGCCGCCGAGAATGACATAGTCGCCAACGTCGCAATGGCCCGCCAGCAATGCGCCGTTGGTCAGGGTGACGTTGTTGCCGACGATGCAGTCATGTCCGACATGCGAATAGGCAAGGAAGAAGCAGTTGTCGCCAACGCGGGTTTCCTGACGGCCGTAATCGGTGCCGGCGTTCATGGTGACGCCTTCGCGGATGACGCAGTTGGCGCCGACGATCAGCCGCGACGGGCCGTCCTTGTGCTTCAGGTCCTGCGGCGGACCGCCGAGCGTGGCATAAGGATAGACCTTGGTGCCGCTGCCGATGGTGGTGTCGCCGATGATCGAGACACTGGCGACAAGCTCGACGCCCGCACCGAGCACGACCTTCGGCCCGACGTGACAGAACGGACCGATCCGCACGCCGGCGCCGATCTGGGCGCCATCTTCGATCACGGCAGACGGATGGATCAACGGGACGTCAGCCATCTCGCGCATTCACTCGGCCGGCTTGGGCGACATCATCGCCGAAATTTCGGCTTCGGCCGCCTTGGCGCCGTCGACATAGGCGACGCAGGCGAAGCGCCAGATATTGCCGCGCTGCTTGAGCTTCTTGACGTGGATGTGGAGCTGGTCGCCCGGCACCACCGGACGGCGAAATTTTGCCCCGTCGACGGTCATGAAATAGACCAGCGACGGCGTGTCCTCGCCGGTGGAGTGAATGCAGATCGCACCGGCAGTCTGCGCCATCGCCTCGATGATCAGGACGCCGGGCATCACCGGATGCGTCGGGAAATGGCCCTGAAAATGCGGCTCGTTGGCGGTGACGTTCTTGATGCCGATGGCCGATCTGTCGCCATCAATGTCGATGATGCGATCGACGAGCAGGAAGGGATAGCGATGCGGCAGAAGCCGCATGATGTTCTGAATATCGAGCGTTTCGAGCGTCGACGGGGCGCTTTCAGCCATTCGGTTTTTCCTTCTTATCGATCTTGCTGCGGACATAGGCACGCAACACGGCTACTTCGCGCATGGAATCTTTCAGCGGCTGGGCGGGAAAACCGCCCCAGCGCGCGCCGGCCGGAACGTTGCTCATGACGCCACTGCCGCCGGCGATCTGCGCACCATCGCCGACCGTCAGATGGTCAGCCATCCCGACGCGACCGCCCAGCATCACCCCGTCGCCAAGCGTCACGGAGCCCGACAGGCCGCAATGGCCGGCAATGAGGCAGGAGCGGCCCATTTTCACGTTGTGCCCAATCTGGACCAGATTGTCGATCTTGCAGCCCTCGCCGATCACCGTGTCGGCCAGAGCGCCACGGTCGATCGTGGTGTTGGCACCGATCTCGACATCGTCCTGGATGATGACGCGCCCGACCTGCGGCACTTTCTCCGCGCCTCTACGCCCCGGCACATAGCCGAAACCGTCCTGGCCGATGCGAGCGCCAGCGTGAAGGATGACGCGATTGCCGATCAAGGCGTGAACGACGGTGACGCCCGCGCCGACATAGCCGTCACGGCCGATGCGGCACGACTGGCCGATGACCGCATTCGGGGCAATGATGGTGCCGGAACCGATCTCGACATTGGCGCCGATGACCGCGCCGGGCTCGATGATCGCACCGGGCTCGATGACAGCGGAGGCATGGATATGGGCCAGCGGCGAGATGCCGGTTTCCCCGGTCATGGCAGCGGGGCTGGCAGCCGTGGGAAACAGCAGACGCCCGATCGTCGCGAAATCGGCGTGCGGACGGCGCGAGACCAGCACGGCGACGCCGGCAGGAACCGCGTCGACCAGATCTTCGGTGCACAACACCGCAGCCGCATCGACAGACGCCAGCTTTGCAGCGTTGCGTTTGCCCTCGGCGAAGACCAATGCGCCACGTCCGCCCGTATCGATGGACGCCAGCGCTTCTATTTCTGTGGAGCCATATTGACCGGTGCGCAAATCTGCGCCGGTCAGCGTCGCGATCTCACTTGCAGTAAAGCGGCGCGACGGTTCAAAAAATACCGGATCGGTCATTCGAGCCTTCTCTCCCGAGTACAGGGGTACCCGGAAGCCATTACCCAAGATGGACCAACGAACCGTCAAGCCAAATCAACAGCTTCAAACGGTTCGTTGCCCGAACATCAGTGTCTACAGTGAAGATGCGCCCCGCGAGGGGCGCATCCCTGATTAGAACCGGGTGGAGATACCGAAGTTGAAGTTCTGGACCCTGTCGCCCTCTTCCTGCATCACAGGAATGGCGTAGTCGACGCGCAGCGGACCGAACGGCGATGCCCAGGTGATGCCGACACCGACGGACGAACGCCACTTCATCGAGTCGCCGGCAATTGCGCCGCCACCGACGAGATCGGTGCCGAACAGCGTTGCCGCATCGGCGAAGACCGCGCCACGCAGACCGATGCTCTCCGGGAAGAGCGGCAGTGGGAACTGCATTTCAGCCGTCGCGTTGAAGTAGGTGGTGCCGCCGAGATGATCGCCGGTTGCCAAGTCGCGTGGACCGATACCGTTGTAGCGGAAACCACGGATCATGCGCTCGTTGCTCTGGAAGTAGTCGAACACGCGCAGCTCTTTGCTGCCGAACTTCTGGATGTGTCCGCCACCGACGGACAGCAAGCCAACCAGATCGTACTCGTCAGCCAGCGGCTGATAGTGCGTGCCACGGCCGGTGAACTTCACCCACTGCGCATCACCACCAAGGCCTGCAACTTCAGTCGTGAAGTTGGCATAGCTGCCGTTACGCGGGTTCTGCATGTTGTCGATGGTGTTGTACATCAACGAACCACTGACCGACGACTTGACCCAGGGGCTCTGGGTTTCGATCGCCGTCTTCAAGTAAGGCGAAATATCGCAATTCTTGAAGGGATCGTAGACGCCATTGGTCATGCAGTTGCTGGCGTAACCGTAGCTTTCCTGCTGCAGATTATACGCGATCTGCGTCGACAGTGTCTGGGTGATCGGCAGACCGAAGCGGATCGTGCCGCCCGTCATCTCCGACGTGTACTTGTCGTAGTTACGCGTGCTGCGGAAAATATCGAAGCCAGCGCTGATCCGACGGCCGAGGAAATACGGCTCGGTGAACGAGAGCGTGTAGTCGCGCGAGGTCTGGCCACCACCGATCGCAAGGCGGATCGACTGGCCACGACCGAGGAAGTTGCGCTCGGCAACGGAGCCTTCGACAACGAAGCCGCCGCTTGGACCGCTACCGGTCGAATAGCCACCACCGATGGACAGTTCACCCGTCGACTTCTCGACCACGTCGACAACCAGGATCACCTGATCGGGCTCCGAACCGGGCGCGGTCGAGATATTCACAGCCGTGAAGAAATCGAGCTGCTCGAGCCGGCGCTTGGCGCGGGTGATCAGAACCTGATTGAACGCATCGCCTTCGCTGAGGTCGAACTCACGACGAATGACGTAGTCACGTGTGCGGGAGTTGCCGCGGATTTCGATACGCTCGAGATAGGCGCGAGGCCCCTGGTCGATCGTGTAGGAAACCGAGATGGTCTGGTTTTCGAAATTGCGATCGCCACGCGGCGTCACCTGGGCAAATGCATAGCCAAGGTCAGCAACGCGCTCGGACAGCGCAACCAGCGTCTGCTCGACGTCGTGCGCGCTGTAGTACGAACCCGACTGGGTCTTGACCTGCGCACGCAGCTGCTCGTCGGTCAGGCCCTCGATGGTGCTGTCGAGATTGATCTCGCCGAACTTGTAGCGCTGGCCTTCGTCGACCACGAACTGGATGTTGTAGGTGTTGTTGGTCTCATCGAGCGAACCCGACGACGAAATCACCCGGAAATCAGCATAGCCGCGGTTGTAGTAGAAACGACGAAGCGCTTCCTCATCCGCCTGCAGCTTGTCCTGATCGTAAATATCGTTGCGGCTCAGCCACGACAGGAAGTTCGACTGCTTGGTGACGATGGTGTCACGCAGACGCGAGTCGGAGAACGCCGTATTGCCCTCGAAAGCGATGTTGGCAATCTTGGTGCGCCCGCCTTCCACGATCGTGAACACGACGTTGACGCGGTTCTGACCGAGATCAACGATCTGCGCCGTGACGGTAGCGTCGTCGCGACCGATGCGAGCATAGGACTGCTTGATCGTCTGAACGTCGGCTTCCATGACGCCGGTGGAGTACGCACCACGCGGCTGAAGCTGGACCTGACGGGTGAGGTCAGCATCCTTGATCTTCTTGTTGCCCTGGAAGAGGACCTGATTGACGATCGCCTGCTCGTCAACGCTGACGACCAGCGTCGAACCCGACTGGCTGATGCGCACGTCGGAGAACAGTCCCGTGGCAAACAGGCGCTTGACCGCCTCGTCGACGTCAGCGGGGCTGAAATTGCGACCTGGACGGATGTCGACGTAATTGCGAACCGTTTCCGCATCGACACGCGTGTTGCCACGCACTTCAACGCGATTGACAACAGCCGCGTCAGCAACGGTGACGACAGCGAGCTGCGCGACGCCTGCGCCGGCGAATATGACACCAGCCGACAGGGCCACCGCCGAAACGGCGTTCAACAAACTAGAATTTGCCTTCATTGGGCCTTGAAACCTTTTATTCTCGTAGTCCCCACGGCGAGAAGATCGGACATCGCGATGAAGTCTGCTGCTACCCTATTACCCGTATTTTCCATACACGCAAGGGTTCCGGTTAACATGCGTTTACTAAATCTCTGAGCGTGGCTTTCGCGTCACGGCAATTGACCCTCATGGTAAACGAGCCGTCAACAACAGTTCCTGCCGCGCCCCGGCGTTTACGTTTCAACATCCGAACAAATCGTTCCAGAACACAAACACCATGAATGACAGCACTGCCAGCATGCCGACTCGGTAGACGACCTCCATAACACGTTCGGAGACCGGCCGCCGCATCACAGCTTCAGCGCCGTAGAACATCAGATGCCCGCCATCCAGCGGCGGGATCGGCAAAAGATTGAGAATGCCGATGCCGACCGACAGCATGGCGACAAGCTGAACCACCCACTCGAACCCCAGCGCCGCCGCCTTGCCCGCCATGTCGGCGATCCGGACCGGCCCGCCGAGCTGGCAGCGATCCTCACGCCCCATGGCGAAGCGCTGGAGGAACTGGCCGGTGCGCGCAATGATGTGCCCGGTCTCCAGAACCGCCTCGCCCGTCGCCTGGACGGGATTGTAGGTGATGTGGCGACGTTGCGCATATTCCGGCGTATTGACGACGCCGATGGCACCCAGACGCACGGTATTGCCAAGCGCGTCGGTCTGCTCGATCACTTCCGGCACGGCGGTCAGGGTCACCTCGCCGGCGCCGCGCGCCATCACGAACACGATGCTGTCGCCAGCCCGTCCCGACACCAGGCGCTGCACGTCGGCAAAGGACGACACGCTGCGGCCATCGACAGTGACAAAGCGGTCGCCGGGCTGGAATCCAGCCGCCTCCGCAGGGCTGCCGGGGCGAAGCTCGGCTACGGTCGGCTCGGACACATAGCGCCCGTAGAGCGAAAACATCACCGCGAACACCGCGATGGTCAGAATGAAATTGAACAGGGGGCCGGCAAACACGGTCGCGGCGCGCTTCCAGATCGGCTGCAGGTGAAACGCGACCTTGCGCTCCTCCGCCGTCAGCGTCTCGGTGTCCTGCGCGGCCGGGTCGCTGGTCACCGCCATGTCGCCGACGAACTTGACGTAGCCGCCAAGCGGGATCGCCGACAGCTTCCAGCGCGTGCCCTTGCGGTCGTTGAAGCCGATGAGCTCGGGACCGAAGCCGATGGAGAATTCGCGCACGCCGATGCCGCACCAGCGGCCGACGAGATAGTGCCCCATCTCGTGCACGAAGACGACGACGGTCAGCACAAACAGGAATGGAATGATCGTGGTGATCACGAAATTATCGAGGCTGAAGAAGGTCGTCAGAAAATCGCTCAAATTCGCCTCTCAGCCCATCGTGGCCGTGCAATCCGGTCGCCTCATAGAAATGCCAATACAGGCAAATCCGTGTCCGAAGCTGACCTCTTGTAGAACATCACACCGAAAAACGATATCCGGTTTTCCGACTATTTCGATGCTCAATCAAATATTTAGATCGGCCGGTGCATCCATGGTGGAAACACGCTGACCTGACCCATCACAACGCAAACAGCGAACCGTCGGCAAGGGGACGGAAGAACGCCTGCGCCGGATGGTCGGGACCGGCCACCAGCGCGCCGACGAGGTAGAGCGCAAGCGCTGCCGCCGCAAGGCCGTCGACGCGATCCATGACCCCGCCATGGCCGGGAATCAGATGGCTCGAATCCTTCACCTGATATTTGCGCTTCAGTCGCGATTCAAACAGGTCGCCCAGTTGTGAGATGATCGACAGGACGACGACGAGCAGGGCCAGCGCCATCAGCCCCCACGCCATCCCGGCATACAGCGCAACGAGCAGGCCGGCGACCACGGCGGCAACCGTGCCGCCGATCGCCCCGCTCCAGGTCTTGCCCGGCGAAATCGACGGCGCCAGCTTTGGCCCGCCAATGGAGCGTCCGACAAAATAGGCAAAAATGTCGGTGGACCAGACGATCGCAAACAGGAACAGCGTCACCACCAGCCCGTCCGCGTCGCTGCCCCGCAGCATCGCCAGCGAGATCGCGCACAGCGCGGCGTAGGCCAGTCCGGCGACCGGCCACAGTCCGGCCTTGACCACCACGGCATGGACGATGCCGACCACCAGCCCAGCGGCTGCAACCAGCAACAGGATCGACGCCGGCGCGCCGGTGAGCAGCAGCACCAGGACAGCGCCAAGCAGCACGGAAAGCACCACGCGATGCGCCGGCTGGCTGTCATTGGGCAGCGTCATGCTGGTCCATTCGTACAGCACCGCCGCACCGATGCCGACGCACAGCAGGCGAAACCACATCCCGCCCGCCCATGTCAGCGCCAGCACCGCCACGATGAGGACGATGCCGGACATCACCCGCAATTGCAGGTTGCTGCGACCGGCGCTTTTCTTTTTGACAGCCGCACTCATAGCGCTAAATCGCGCACGTCGACGCCGCCATAGCGGCGGTCGCGCGACATGTAGCTGTCGATGCATTGCGCCAGTTCGGCATGACCGAAATCGGGCCAGTAGCAGGGCATGAACACCATCTCGCTATACGCCACCTGCCACAGCAGGAAATTGGACAGCCGCAATTCACCGCTGGTGCGAATCACCAGGTCGGGATCGGGAATGAATCTGGTATCGAGGTAGTCGCGAAAACTTTCCGGCGTGATTTGCGTCGGATCAAGCGTGCCTGCAACGGCGGCTTCGGCCATGGCCTGCGCCGCACGCGCGATTTCGTCGCGAGAGCCGTAGTTGAAGGCGATGACGAGGTTCATCCTGGTGTTGGATGCGGTCAGCGTTTCCGCCTCTTCGATCAGGCCGCGAATATCCGGCGCCAGGCTGTCGCGCTCGCCGATCATATGGACGCGCACGCCGGCCCGATGCAATTCGGCGAGATCGCGCCGAATGAACATCTTGAGCAAGCCCATCAGGTCGCTGACTTCGGCCTTCGGCCGGGACCAGTTTTCGGAGGAGAACGCATAGACGGTCAGCCAGTCGATGCCGAGCTCGCCGGCCGCGTGCACCGTGCGGCGCAACGCCTCGACGCCGGCGCGATGGCCGGCGGCACGCGGCAGACCGCGCGCCTTGGCCCAGCGGCCATTGCCATCCATGATGATCGCTATATGCGCAGGCTTCAAGATCCGGTTCCTTTCAGGAGACCATCGCGGGCATCCGGCCCATCAATCAAACCTGCATGATCTCCGCCTGCTTCTCGGCCAGCAAGCTGTCGACGGACGAAATGGTTTCGTCGGTCATCTTCTGGACGCGGTCGGACTGGACGCGGGAATCGTCCTGACTGATATCGCCGTCCTTTTCCGCTTTCTTGGCAATTTCCATGGCGTCGCGGCGAACGTGGCGGATAGCGACTTTCGCGCCTTCCGAATACTGATGCGCGATCTTCACCAGTTCCTTGCGGCGCTGCTCGTTGAGCTCCGGCAGGGGAATACGCAAATTGGTGCCGTCGACGATCGGGTTGAAGCCGAGGTTGGATTCGCGAATGGCGCGATCGACCGCCCCGACCATCTGCTTGTCCCACACGGACACCGAGATCATGCGCGGCTCCGGCACTGTCACCGTGGCAACCTGGGTGATCGGCATCGCCGACCCGTAAGCCTGAACCTGGATCGGATCGAGCAGGTTGGCTGACGCGCGCCCGGTGCGCAGCGAAGCGAGGTCATGCTTGAACGCGCTGATGGCACCATCCATGCGGCGCTGAATATCCTTGAAGTCGACTCCGTCGGTCATTTTAGTCCTCCGCGGCCAGAATGCCGCTGCTTGTCTTCGCTAATATTGGTGGGCGCGCTGATTAGTCGTCGTCGCTGACGACGGTGCACCGGCCCTCACCTCTCAAAATGGCACCAAAACCGCCTGTTTCATGAATCGAATAGACGATTATCGGAATGTTGTTCTCACGTGCAAGTGCAATTGCTGCCGTATCCATGATCGACAGGCCTTCGTTGAGCACTTTGGAGTGGGTAATCCGGTCGTACCGCACTGCGGTCGGATCCTTCTTGGGGTCGGCCGAGTAAACGCCGTCCACCTGAGTGCCCTTGAACAGCGCATCGGCGCCGATTTCCGCGGCGCGCAGGGCTGCGGCCGAATCCGTGGTGAAGAACGGATTGCCGGTGCCGCCGGCAAAGATCACCACCTTGCCCTCGTTCATGTAGGCGGTGGCCTGGCGCTGCGAGAAGCTTTCGCACAGCTCCGGCATCGCGATCGCCGAGAGAACGACGGCGTCGACGCCGATCTTGATCAGGGAGGTACGCAGCGCCAGCGAGTTGATGACGGTCGCCAGCATGCCCATGTGGTCGCCGGTCACCCGGTCGCCGCCCTTGGACGCCACGGCAACGCCGCGAAAGATGTTGCCGCCACCGATCACCACGCCGACTTCGACGCCCAGGTCCCGCGCTTCCTTGATATCGGAGGCAATGCGGTCCGCAACGGAGACGTCAATTCCAAATCCCTGTTCGCCCATCAGCGCCTCGCCAGAGGCTTTCAACAAAACACGGCGATAGGCTGGATGCTGCGGCATAGGTTCCTCGCTGGCAGGGTAATTCTGCTGCTGGCGATACACGAAGGGCGCCGCGATGTCACGCGACGCCCTTGTGAAAGGGGGTACGGGAAACAAGGGAGTAGGGGAAAAGAGCCGGCAGCAGGTACGTTTTACCCTACTGCCTTACTCCCTTACCGCCCTATTCCCTTCTTTCATCAGCCCTTGGCAGCAGCAGCGACTTCAGCTGCGAAGTCGGTCTCTTCCTTCTCGACGCCGTCGCCGAGGGCGAAGCGCACGAAGCCGGTGAGCTTTGCAGGCGCGCCGATTTCCTTCTCGGCTTCCTTGAGGGCTGCCTCAACCGTCAGGTCGGGGTTGATCACGAACGCCTGCTTCAGGAGAACGGTTTCCTCGAAGAACTTGCGCAGGCGGCCTTCGACCATCTTCTCGATGACGTTGTCCGGCTTGCCCGATTCGCGGGCCTGCTCGACGAAGATCGCCTTTTCGCGGGCAACCACGGTCGGATCGACTTCTTCTGCCGTCAGCGCCAGCGGGCTGATTGCGGCAACGTGCATGGCGACCTGGCGGGCAAAGGCGCGCGCAGCGTCGGCATTGCCAGCGGTCTCGATGCCGACGAGAACGCCGAGCTTGCCGAGGCCGTCCGCAACCTGGTTGTGGATGTAGGTCGCGACGTTGCCCGAGAGCTTGGCCGAACGACGCAGGTTCATGTTTTCGCCGATGGTGCCGACAGCGTCCTTGATGACGTCGGCGACGTTCTTGTCAGCGCCCGGATAGGCACCGGCAGCAACTGCCTCGACCGAACCGTCGGTCGTCAGCGCCACCGTTGCGGTGTTGCGCACGATGTCCTGGAACGCGTCGTTGCGGGCAACGAAGTCGGTTTCGGAGTTCACTTCGACGATGACAGCGCCGTTGGCGTCGGAAGCAACGCCGATCAGGCCCTCAGCAGCGGTGCGGCCAGCCTTCTTGTCGGCCTTGGAGATGCCCTTGGCGCGCAGCCAGTCGACCGCAGCTTCCATGTCACCATTGGTCTCGGCCAGGGCTGCCTTGCAGTCCATCATACCCGCGCCGGTCATTTCGCGGAGCTGTTTCACCTGTGCAGCGGAAATGCTCATAGTCGCCTCTTCAATTTTCGGATCGTTTAAAAAAAGCACGGCGCACCAGGGGTTTATCCAGGTGCGCCTGCCATAATTCACGTGTGTGGCCGCCGGGTCGGCGGCCGGCAGGATCAGGCGTCCTTGTTGCCTTCGTCGAGCGTCGGCTCGACAGGCGCGTCGATCGAAGCGCCGATATCAACGCCCATTGCACCCTGCTGACGCGCGATGCCGTCGAGGGCAGCGCGGGAGATCAGGTCGCAATAAAGCTGGATCGCACGGGCCGCATCGTCGTTGCCTGGGATCGGGTAGTCAACCTTGTCTGGATCGCAGTTCGAATCGAGCACAGCGACAACCGGAATACCGAGACGCTTGGCTTCCTGGATGGCGATCGATTCCTTGTTGGTGTCGATCACGAACATCAGGTCAGGCGTCGAGCCCATGTCCTTGATGCCGCCCAGTGCCTTGTTGAGCTTCTCGCGCTCGCGCTCGAGGTTCAGGAGCTCCTTCTTGGTGAAGCCCTGTGCTTCGCCGGCGAGCAGCTCATCGAGCTTGCGCAGACGCTGGATCGAGATCGAGATCGTCTTCCAGTTGGTCAGCATGCCGCCGAGCCAACGCGAGTTGACGTAGTACTGTGCCGAGCGCACTGCAGCATCGGCAACGATGTCGGAAGCCTGACGCTTGGTGCCGACGAACAGCACGCGGCCGCC
>JBEBXE010000064.1:0-12826 GCA_040391705.1 Aerobium aerolatum | reverse complement strand
ACGGCGTGGCGTTCTCCGACGACTTCGCATCGGGAAACACATTCGGCTGGTTCGGTCCCTTGTCGACCGCCGGACAGCCCAATTCGGTAAACCAGATCGGCTTTGAACGCGGCACCCAGCCGGTCGGGCTTGCCACCTCCACGCCGCCGATGCGGTTGACGTGGACATTCTCCCACCAGCCGCGCAAATCCTTATACCGAAACGTCCAGGCCTTGCCGTACCCGCCATCGCTGATCGGCGACCGCACCCGCGCCGCCCGGTCGGCGGCACTGGCATAATACCAGTCATAGCCCTCGCCACCCGCCACCTGACTGCGCAATCCGTCGCGATCATACGGTTCGCGAAATCCGTCCGGGTTCATGCCGTCATGGTCGGCATCGCGCCAGTCGGACAGCGGCATGTAATTGTCGATCCCGACCGCATCGACCGCCGGATGCGACCACAGCGGATCGAGGTGGAACAACACGTCGCCCGACCCGTCCGACGGCTGGTGGCCGAAATATTCGCTCCAGTCCGCGCCATAGGTGATCTTCGGTCCCGCCCCCAGAACGCTGCGCGCCTCGCCCGCGAGCGCGCACAGCGTCTCGACGAACGGAAACGCGTTTGCCCCGTCGCGCAATGTCGTCAGCCCGCGCATTTCCGAGCCGAGCAGAAAACCGTCGACCCCGCCCGCCGCCACCGCCAGATGCGCATAATGCAGGATCAGGCGGCGATAGCCCCAGTCGTCCGCATCGCCCGAATAGCTCACCTCTTCGCCGGACACCGCGAAATCAGCCACAGCCGCGACCCCGCCAAACGCCGCGATCTCGCCGCGCGCCAACGCCGTCTTGTCGCTGCCAGCCTCGCAGGTAATACGCCCCCGCCACGGAAACGGCGGTTGCGCGTCGCCGCCATACGGGTTCGGCAGCACATTGTCGGCTGCGATGTCCATCATCAGGAACGGATACAGCATCACCCGCAGCCCGCGCCGGCGCAGTTCGGCGATGCACGCCACCACCGAATGGTCTGACGGCGTGCCGCCATAGGAAGCCGCGCCGTTGACGGTGCTGACATTGATCGCGTCCGCGCGTGCCACGCCCGCCACGCGCCACGGCTCCTGAAAGTCCATTGCCAGATTGTCGATCACAGCGGGCCGCAACCGGCATTCGCCCGCCCTGAGATCGTCGCCAAACCAGGTGACGATGACAGCCACCTCCTCAAGGTTCGGGCACAGCATCTGCAACTCGTCGAGCGAGGCGACGAGATCGCACGGCCCATGCAGCACATGGCGGTTGACCTGCACCGTCTCGCCGGGGTTCGGCATCCGCACCACGGCGCGTGGCAGCAGGCCGTATTCGGTCGCACCCGGCAGCAGCGCCACCGACTTCACCTGCGTGTGCAGCCCGCCCACCGGGCGCATCACCTCGAATTGCAGTTGCGGAATGCGGTTGCCGTAGTCGGCCAGCGGAAACCGGTCGAGCACCGCATAGGCCAGCCCGCGATAGGCCGGCGCATTGCCCGCGCCCTGCTTGGCCGCCACCAGCGGATCGACCGGCTGGTCCTCGGTGCCGCGATAAATCCGGATCGTCACCTGGTCGAGATCGACCTCGCGCCCATCGGCCCAGATCCGCCGCACCCCGGCAATCTCGCCCTCGCACAGCGCAAACGCCGCGTTGCAGAAATAGCTGTAGGTCGTCACCTTCGGCGTGATGCCCTTGCCGCCCTGCCGTTCCGTCTGCCGCGCTTCCTCGAACCGCGTCGCCCAGATCACATGCCCGCCGACCCGCATCGTGCCGTAGACGCGGGCAATCGGCGCGCCTTCTTCGGCCTGAAACGGCTGCATCCCCGACAGCCGGTTGCCTTCGATGTGGCGCGTGCCCTGCAACAGCGCCTGATCGATCATGTAGCCCGCCATCGAGCCCGCCGCCGCGCCGATCGCCGAGCCGACAGGCCCGAGGAAACCGCCAAGAAACGACCCGGCAGCCTGCAGGAGAATTGTCGCCATCGAGAGTGCCTATCGTTGAAGATCGGGAAAGGCGAAGACGCCGGCAATCCGCCGCCGCCATTGCGGGATCAGCGGCGAGATCGTCACCGCATGTCCCTCATAGGCATGGATGAAACGCTCGCCCGCGCATAGAATGCCAAGATGCTTGGCAGCGTGATGCGCCCGCCAGCGAAACAGCACCACGTCGCCGGGCACAGCCTCAGTCAGAGCCTTTTCGCGGCAATGCTTGCGCGCGGCCTCCATCAGCCGGTCGCGGCCGGCAACTTCCGCCCAGTCGGCGCTGTACGGCCCCGCCAGTTCCGGCTCGCAGCCATACAGCGTCCGCCACACGCCACGGATCAGCCCGAGACAGTCGCAGCCGACACCCTTCGTCGAGCCCTGATGACGATACGGCGTGCCGATCCAGGCGATCGCCGCTTCCAGCGCCAGTTTTGCCGTCTCCGTCATGGCACGTTCGGCCCGCCGTCGAACGCGCCGCCATCGCTAACATAGCCATAAGCGGCATCGTTGCCCGGCAGATGCGGAAAGCCGCGAAAGTTCTCGGCGTTGCCAAATTTCGCCTTGCAGGTCGCAAACAGCTTGTCGCATCCGGCAACAATGGAAAACGCATCGCCCATTGCCGGCATCGGCATTTCGGGCGGCAGCACGAGGATCACGCCATCGGTCGCGATGCGATGGTCGAGCACGGCATAGCGCCGTCCCGCCAGCACGCCGCTCTGCCACACCGCATAGCCCCCGGCGAACCACAGGCTGGCAAACCCGTCGAGCCCGCTCACCCGCACGGCATTGGAAGCATCCAGCGCCAAAACCGTCCCCGCACCGTTGAACGCACCGCCCGCCAGCGCCACCTTGCAGCGCCCGTCGCCCAGCTCCGCATCGCAGACCCGGCGCAGAAACCGCCCGTTGGGCCGGTCGAGGCTCGCCGTCAGGCTTTCCAGCTCGGCGATGAAGCGTCCGTCGGCGCGCACGATCTTGCCGATCACCGCCTGGCGCAGCGTCGCCGCCTGGCGCGTGTCCTGCCAGTTGACCAGCACCGTCGTCACCGTCGCCCCGTCAAACAGCCCGGCGGCGATGTCGTCTTCGGCCAGCAGTTCCGAGGTCAGCACGCCCTCGACATCGACCTTGTCGACGTTCATCCCCAGCGACAGCCGCGCCTCGCTCTGCGCAAAACCGCTCTGCGGCTCAAACAATTGGCCGTCACGCGTCAGCGCGCGGTCATGGTCGGTGAAGCCCAGAACCGTACCGTCGCGCCGCTCGACCAGCCAGCACTGGCAGACGGTCGTGCAATCGCGCGCAAGATGGTCGCGCAAATCGCTCATGGCACGATCTCCACAATCGGAATCGTCGGGATCTGCCCCGCCGTGAAGGCGCTGAGACTGATCTCGATCCGCTCGGCATCGAAGCGCGCCGCAAGGTCGAATTCGTAGCCCGCCGTCACCACCTGCCCATCACCGGGCGCCGTCGCGACCATCACCAGCCCGGTCGCAAGGTCGACAACAACATCGCTCATTTCGACGCCATCGACCGCCACCAGCACCGTGCCCGCCACCGGCTTGGCGATCGGCCGCGCATAGGCGTCATCGCCGTCGCCGTACCATTTCACCAGCTGGAACCCGGTCGTCACGCCATCGCCGACACCGATCTGCTGATCCCCAGCGCCGGGCGGTTGATCCGGACGGCACGACTTCATGTCGAACGGATCGCGAAACCGGAAGCCGTGAAACGCCCCGCGCCGCGCCTCGAAGAACCCAACGATCTCATACAGATCGGTCAGCGAGCGAACCCCGGTTCCGGCATCGAAATGCCGCCGCGAATGCGCCAGCCGCAAATTCCGTCGCTCGCGTCCCGACGTCAGCGTCACGATCTCGGTGCGCCGTTCCGGCCCGCCCGTCGCGCCAAACGACACGGCCACCGGAAAGCGCACTTCATGGAAACTCTCCATCCTGTCAGCCTCACAAGGTTCGTGAGCCGCGCGACACGGCCCGCGCCAGCATGCCGGTGATCTGCGCTTCGGATTTGCGGAACGAGGCCGCGTCCTGCGCGCTGACATTGAAGACGACGTTGACGCCGCGCCCGCCACCGCCGGAAGCGACGCCCAGCTGCCCGTCCGGCCCGCGTTGCAGCGGCAGGATCGCCTCCGCGCCGGCCTCGCCCATCAGCCCCGTCCGCCCGCCGCTCATCGGGAAATAACTCGGCGCGGCGACCACGCCGCCATCGGCAAACGGCGTCACCCCGCCGCCGACCACGCCGCCATTGGCGAACGGCAGGATGTTTCCCATCCAGCCGCTGACGAGGCTGGTCAGCGGCTTCAGCCCCTGGTTCAGCGCCATGCCGGCGAGGTTCATGCCGACGCGCCGCAGCACGTCCTCCAGCGACCGGCCGCCGACCACGGCGTCCTTCATCGCGCCCGTCAGCTGGCTGCCGAACGACGACGACAGCCGCCCCAGATCGGCCATCGCGTCGGCAAACGGCCGGGTGTCGGCCTCGATGCGCACCTGAACGCGCGCGGATTCGTCAACCATGGCGGTTGCCTTTCTCGGCATCGGGAAAAAGTGTCATCAGCGTTTCGACCGCGCTGCGGTCAGGCGGGGCAACCACCGCGCCGCTGCGCGCGCGCACGACATGCGCCAGTTCCACCGGCGTCATCGCCCAGAAATCGCGCGACGAAAGCCGCAGCAGGCCCAGCCCCAGGGCGATCACATCGTCCCACGGAAACTGGCGCGCCCCGCTTGCTGCGGCGTTCAGGGGTCCGGGTCAGCCTTTTCCGTCGTGCCAAACGTGATCGCCAGCAGCGCGCCGACAATCTGCGCGCAGCCCGCCACGCCGCCGTCGAAGCGCATCGCGCCCACCTCGGCGTCGCTGGCAGCCGATCCGCCGCCGCGCAGACCCGCGCCGATCACCCGGATCAGGTCGCGCGCCGCCAGTTCGCCGGACGAAAACCGCCGCGCCAGCGCCGACAGATTGTCGACCGCGAACGCCGTCTCCAGTTCCGCCAGCGCCCCCAGCGTCAGGCACAGCACCTGCGCCCGCCCGTCGATCTCGGCCTCGATCTCGCCGCGCCGCGCATTGGCCATCACGCCGCTCCGAAGCTGATCGCACCGGCGGATTCCAGCGCAATGTCGAACGTCACCTCGCCATCGTGGTTGCCGGTATATTCCAGCGCCGTCACCTGAAACGGCCCTTCGACGGTGCCGAAATCCGGCACCACGATCTGCCAGGCGACGATGGTGCTGCCGAAGAAATTCGCCCGGATCAGCGCGTCCGACTGCGCATCCTTGAAAATCCCCGCCCCGCTCAACGACGCCCGCTGCACCCCTGCGCCGCCGAGCAACTCCCGCCAGCGCCCAACCGATTCAGAATCGGTGACGTTCACCGTCTCGCTGTTGAACGCCAACCGCTTGGTCCGCAGCCCGGCGACGGTCACGAACACGCCTGCCCCGGTGCTGTCGATTTTCAACAGCAAATCCTTGCCCTTCTGTGCTCCCACAGCGAACCTCTCTGATTGGGGCAATCGGCAATAAGGCAGTGGGCAATAGTTTACCCAACTGCCGACTGCCTATTGCCTATTGCCTATTGCCTATTTTCCGTCGTCGCCCGAAACCGCAGCACGCCGTGGTACACAGCGTGGTCGTCGTTGTAGCGGGCTTCCTCGAATTCCTCGCGCAGGTTGACGAGCCGGTGCTCGGTCATCGCCAGGTCGACGTCGTGCAGCACACGGCGGGCTTGCGCCATGATTTCGAGCGCTTGCATCTTGCCATCGGCCTTCGACCAGACATGCAGCGTGAAGATGTGTTCGTTGCCGTCCTCGGTGCCGGTGCTCCAGTCGTAGACGGAGCTGCGCCCGAAGGTGATGTAGGGAAAAGCGAGGTTTGCCGGCGCGTGGTCGTGGATACGGCCTGCGCCCAGCACGGCCACCAGTGCGGCGTCGCCGGACAGTGCCGCAAACACCGCCTGTTGCAGGTCAAGCGCTGCCGACATCATCGCGTTCCCCCTTTGCGGTTCGCTCGCTGGTCTCGCCGGCAGTCGCGACCGCCATCCGAGAATAGCCGGTTTCCAGCTCCTCCGCCATGCGGTGCGCCTTGCCGCGCAGCGTCCGCACCAGATCGTCCAGCGTCAGTCGCATGGCAATTTTCATGACAGATCCTCCCGCACGCGACAGATCAGATAACGCCCGGTTTCATCGGGATCATGCACCGCCACGATGTCGAAGATGCGGGCGCGCCGACGCAGCCGCATCCCAGCCGCAACACCGGCGCGCATGCGCAGCGTCACCCGGTGGGTGATGGTTTCCAGCGTCTGGTCGGCGCCGAAGCGGCTTTGTGCGGACACCGGCTCGACGCGGGCGAGAAACGTCCCGGTCTCTTGCCAGATTTTGACGTGCCCGCCCGCGCCGTCGGCTACCAGCTGCGCCGTCTCCAGCACCAGCTCGTGGCGAAACGCGCCGGGATCGATGAATTCGGCCCGCATGGTTACAGCCTCCGCAGCCGCCACGGCGCAATCAGCCGCTCATAGCCGGCCGGCCACGACACCGGCTGCGCGCTGGCGGCATAGCTGGCGCGGAACTCGTACCAATGCGCCACCAGCACCTGGATCGCGCGTTTCAGCAGATCGGGCACATCCGTCCCCGCCTCGCCAAAACCGGCGGTGAAGTCGATCTCGATGCCATTTTGCGCATCTGGCAGGTCGGCCAGAAAATCCAGCCGCGCCGGACGCGCCTGCGGCTCCAGCCGGTAGCGCGCGGGGTCGACCAGCGACGCCGCGCCATCCGCATCATAGACGGTGACCGACATCACTTCGCGCACCGGATGACGCCGCAGCAGCACGCTGCGCGACGGCGGCAATTCGTCGAGCACCAGCCGCCAGCCCTGCTCGACCAGCGCCAGTCCGCAGGCGGCCTCGACCTCCTCGCGCGCGGCGCGGATCAGGCCGGCCAGCAGGCCGTCCTCGCTGTCATGGTCGATGCGCAGATTTTGCTTGGCGTCGGCCAGCAGAACGGGTTCGGCCTCCGGCGGCACGGTTCGGAAAAGCGTCATGCGGACCTCGGGTTCAGATGTTTGAAACGAAGACGGCCCCGGCAGGGAGAACCGGGGCCGTCGAACCAGCTGGCGCAAGACTGCGCGAGCCGGCCTTTAACTGGCGGCAAACTTCATCAGCTTGATCGCGTCAAAGTCCTGCACGCCGCCGCCGACGCGCTTGGTGGTGTAGAACAGCACGTAGGGCTTGGCCGAATACGGGTCGCGCAGCACCCGCACGCCGGCGCGGTCGACCACCAGATAGCCGCGGCGGAAATCACCGAACGCAAGCGCCGTGGCATCAGCGGCGATGTCCGGCATGTCCTCGGCCTCGACCAGCGGGAAGCCCATCAGCATGGCGCGGCCCCCGGCGGTGGCCGGCGGCTGCCACAGATAGTTGCCGTCGCCGTCCTTCATCTTGCGGATCGCGGCCTGCGTCTTGCGGTTCATCACCCAGTGCGCGTTCTGGCGATAACCGGCCTTCAGCGCATAGACGAGGTCGATCAGCTTGTCCGACGGGCTGCTGGCAGCAAAACCGCCGGCCGCTCCCGAGGCGACATAGCCAAGCTTTTCCCAGGCCCAACTGGCTTCCGGCTCGATCGCATAGTTCAAAAAGCCGCGCGGCTTGTTGGTGCCGTTGCCGTTGACGAAAGCCGCGCCCTCCTGCTCGGCAAACGCCGCTTCCACTTCCGACGCGATCCACTGGTCGAGATCGACCACCGCATCGTCGAGCAGCGCCGGCGTCGCCGCCGGCATGGCGTAGAGTTCGGCGGTCGGGAACTGCAGCGCATCGAGCACCGGCGAATCGGTCTTCGTCCGCGCCGCCGTTTCGCCGACCCAGCCGACCACCGGGCCCGTGGTCATGAACGGCTTCTTGTACAGCGCGCTCGACACCTGCCGCACCGTGGCAATCGAACGGATCGGCGACACCGCCGCCAGGCGGCGACCGATCTCGGCCTCGACGTCTTCCGGCACGACGTAGCCGCCATCGGGGCCGGAGCCGGTCGACATGTCCTTGGCTTCGAGCCCGCGCAAACTGCGTTCCTCGCCGGTGCGCATATAGGTCGCAAACGCTTCCTTGCGTTCCAGCGCCGCCGCCGACAGTTCCCTGCCGCCGGCAAGCGCCGGGCGCGCCCGCTTCAGCGCCAGTTCATCGAGCTGGCGCTTCTGCCGGTCGAGCGCGTCATTGATGCGGTCGACCTTGTCGCTGGTGACAACGTCGGCGCTCTTGCGGGTTTCGATCTCGCGCAGGCGGCGGTCATTGTCGTCGCGAAACTGGGTGAAATTGGTCATGAACTCGTCGAAGGCATCCGACAGCGTGGCGTATCCGCCCGCGTCCGACTTCACCTCCGGCGCAATTTTCTGGCTGGTCATGTGGCTGTGTCCTTTGTTTCGATCAGTCGTGCGGCCCGGCGGATCCGCTCCGCGAGCCCGTCCTGCGTGTCCCGCGCGGCATCCCGCTTGCGCATCAGGCTGGCAAAGCCGCGCGCAATCACCGTGCGCGCGTCTGCCCGTGTCAGCTTCGCGTCCCGCGTCAGCCAATTTTCGAATTCCCGCACCGTCGGCAGGTCCGCGCCCGCCCCCTTGACGCTGTGAATGCGCGCGCCGGGCAGCATCGGAAAGGTAACGACGGAAATCTCCCACAGATCGGCCTCGACGATCCGGCGCAGGCCGGAGCCTGCATCCTTGCGCGCCTTGACGGTGCGAAAGCCGATCGACAGCCCGTCAAGCGCGCCGCAGCGCATCAGCTCGCGCACCTCGCGGCTGCGGCCGACGCCCGGCGTCAATTGTCCGCGCACGAACAAGCCGCGCGCATCTTCGCGCAGTTCCAGCCAGGTGCCGATCGGTTCGGCCGGATCGTGCTGGTAGAGCATGCGCACGCCTGCCGCGCCGCGCTGGCGCAGCGAGCGCGCGAACGCGCCCGGCTCGACCAAATCCTGCGCCAGGTCGGCGGTGCCGAACAGGCTGGCATAGCCGGAAAATGTTCCGTCCTGCGTCACCGTGTCGATGGCGACGTCGACGAACTTGCGTTCGCGCAGGCTGTGCGCTGGTTCAGTTGCGGCCATTGCCGTTCCTCTTCTGCCCGTTGACCTTGAAGGCGCGCAGGATCAGGCCGAGCGCCCACCATGCGCACAGGCTGGCCGCCGCCGATCCCATCAGCACCAGCTCGAACGGTCCGAGGCTGTCGGCAATGCCGAGTTCGACCGCGATTTTCAGCCCGACGGTGCCGCCGAACACCAGCCCGGCGGCGACGCCGACACCAAAGCGGATGCCTGCTTCGCGCCGTTCCGCCGGCAGCACATAGCCGAGCGAAATCGCCGAGCCGGCTACAGCACCGGCAGCCTTCGCCACCCAGAGCCAGAGGGGATCGGTCATCAGAATTGCTTCCCGCGTCGCCAGACGCTCAGTTTCGAGGGCCATAGCCAACCGCCTCCCGCTTCTCGTCGTCGGAGAGGAATTCGGCCGCCCCCAGCCGCGCCCACAGCGCCTCGCGCTCGGCGGCCAGCCCGTCGACCTGGTCGGCGTCGCAGGTCAGCCGCAGCCTCTGGCCGAAGCGCCCACCGAGCCAGCCGGAAAACTCCGACGCGGTGCGCATCACCAGCGGCAGCACCGTCATGCGGTAGAAGGCGCGGTTGGCTTCCTGATAATTGGCGTAGGTGTTGTCGCCGGGAATGCCGAGGATCATCGGCGGCACCCCGAAGGCGAGCGCGATGTCGCGGCTGGCGCCGTTCCTGGCTTCGATGAAATCCATGTCCTTCGGCGTCAGGCCCATCGCCTTCCAGTCGAGCCCGCCTTCCAGCAGCAACGGCCGCCCCGCCCGCACCGCGCCGGAATAGCCATCCTCAAGTTCGGCCTTCAGGCGGCCATACTGGTCTTCCGTCAGGTTGCCGCCGTCCTTGGGCGCATAGACCAGCGCGCCGGACGGCCGTGCCGAATTGTCGAGCAGCGCCTTGTTCCAGCGGCTGGCGGCGTTGTGGGTGTCGAGCGCCATCAGCGCGGCGCGTAAGGGGGCAAAGCCATAATGGTCATCGAGCGGATGAAACAGCCGCAGATGCAGCGCGCTGCCGTCGGGTCCGAGCCCGACGCGGCGCCTGGCGCTGCCGGCGCGATAGTCGAGCCCGACCGGCCAGCCCGCAGCATCAGCCACCACCGCGACGCGGTCGGGGCGCAGCATGTGCAACTCGCGCGCCTCGCCCGCCTCCACCACCTCGACATAGGCGTTGCCCGCCATCAGCAGATGGCCGTACAGCGTTTCGAGAAACACCGTGCCGCCGCTGCGCCGGTTCGGCTGCGCCAGAAGCGCCAACAACGGATGTTCGGTCAGTTCGGTGGTGTCTTCATAAAGCAGCCACGGCACGGCGGCGGCAGCTTCCGCGATCATGCGCACCGCGCGATGCACCACCGGGTTGCGCATGAACCCTTCCCGCGCCAGCGCGGCATAGTCGGTGCGCGTCCACAACGGCTCGCCCTGCCCGTGCAGGGCGACGAAGCCGCCGCCGCCTGACTTATGTTCCACACGCGCGCCATCAGCGCCCCGAGCCTTCGCCCATGGCCAGTTCCAACCCATCATCTGATATCACCTAGCTGAGGTTGCGGATGCGTGGCTCGTCGGCGCGGCCAAGCAGCAGGTCCGTGATCGCCCACACCAGTGCGTCGACGCGATCCGGCGAGCGCCCGTTCGACAGCCCATCGGGGCCAAAATCGCAAAGTTCGTCTTCCAGTTCGGGAAACCGCGCCGCGTGCACGACGCGCCCCTGCGCATACAGAGCCGCCACCGGCTCGGCGCGCAGCCACTTTCCACGGCTGGCCCGCACCTCGCGCACCGGCACGGCGGCATCGACGGTGCGCAGCACCGCTGTCACCATCTCGCCGCCCTGGTTGACCTCGGCAACGATGCAGTCGGCGTCGTAGTCGCGGTAGAGCGCCACCGCGCGCCCAGCCCAGTCGCTCGGCTTGGCGCGGTCCAGCGTTGCGTCGCACAGCACCACCGCGCGGTCATTTTCGTCGACGCCCGCCACCACCAGCCCGCACGCATCCGAGCTGCGCCGCGACGTCGCCGGCGGGTCGACCGCCACCACGATCCGGCGCAATTCGCCGTAACCTGCCACCACCGCTTCCAGCATCGTGCGCGTCCACAGCGCATCGACGCGGTCATCGATCAGTTCGCCGTCCAGTTCCTGCCGGCCCAGACGCGTCCCGGCATAGCGCCGGTTCATGATTTTCATGAACCCGGCCGCGAGGTTCTCGGCGTTGTCCAGCGTCGGCATCCGCGTCAGCGTCACGTTCGGGTCGGCCATCAGCCGTCGCAGCAGCGGCGTCGGCTTTGGCGTCGTCGTGATGATCTGTTTCGGACGCGGTCCCAGCCGCAGGCCGAATTGCAGCATGTCGAAGACGTTTTCGGCATGTTTCCACTTCGCCGCCTCGTCGCACCAGGCGGCGGCAAATTGCGGCCCGCGCAGACTGTCGGGGTCTTCCGACGAGAACGCCTGCGCTACCGCCCCGCTGCTCCACAGCAGCCGTCGTCGCGTCGCCTCATAGCGCGGCGGGTCGCGCAGGCACACCGTTGCGATCCCCGACGGCCCGTCGATCATCACCTCGCGCACGTCGCCCAGCGTCTCGCCCACCAGCGCGATCTGGTCGTAGCGCTCCGGCACGAACGGTCCCAGACCGCGCGCGACCGAATTCACCCATTCCGCCCCGAGCCGCGTCTTGCCGGAGCCGCGCCCGCCGATCACCAGCCAGGTGTCGTGGATCGGCAGCAGCGGATATTGCGCCAGCCGCGCGTCGCGCAGCCACGCCTCGGCCAGCCCGTCAATGTCCTGCGGCGGCACGATCCTGCGCAGCCATCTGATCTGCGAGCTCACGCGCCAGCGTGACGATGCGCTTGTTGATACGTTCGAGAACGGCGGCCAGCGTTTCATCGCTCCGAACCTGTTTTTTCGCCGCGGCTTCTTCTGGCCGCTGGATTTCATTGATCTTGTCGATCGCCCGCAACATCGTCAGCACCGCGTCGATTTCCGGCCGCTCCATCCGCCCTTCGCCCGTGCTGACGGCTTCCAGCTTGTCGAGCAGCTTGTCGACGATCGGCTTGATGCGGCTGTGAATATCGACCTCGTGGCCAGGCTCCAGCTTCCATTGCTCGCGCGCGGCCTGAACCCGCAGGCAGCGCAGCGAACGATTGCTCGCATCGGCCAGCAGGTCGAGCGACGGGCGTGCGCCTTCGGCAAGCGCCCGCAACGCCCGCTGCCGTGCAAGGGGACCCTTGGCCATCTGCAAACCCGCTGTTGGAAAAGCGTCGATCCGCGCTGGCGACCACCCTTGGGCGCAGCTTTCCGACGATAGAGAAAGAATACCATTCCACCGTACGGGGTGGAGAAAATAGCCACACTGCGCGCGCGAAATTTACGATCCCTCTCAATTTAACTTTCGCTTCTTGTGGGGCGTGCCAAAATGAGCCAGAAACTTTGGTACTCGGCCTCAGCGTGCAGGAGGTCGGTGGCGTGGGCGTTGGCGGTATGGACAATCCTCTCAAGCGACGACAAGCGAAGGCTCCGCGAGCGACGCGGTTGCTTGCCGTCGACGCATGGCTTGATTCCAGCCTCTACGAAGCCGGTTTCAAGGCCCGCGAAGCCTGGGAAAACCTCACCATCTTCTTCCGCCGCTTCAAGGTCACCGGCTGGCGGCGCGGCGTCGTCGAACTCGCCAGCGAAGGTTTTACCTGGGGCACCGTCGGCGCCATCGTCATGGTCGCGCTCGCCATGCCCGCCTTCGAGGAAACCTCGAAGGACTGGCGCAGCCAGGGCGACTACGCCGTCACCTTCCTCGACCG
>JBEBXE010000063.1:0-12864 GCA_040391705.1 Aerobium aerolatum | reverse complement strand
TCGGCCGGGATCCGTTCCTGCTCGCAGATGACGCCGCGCACGGTGCCGCCTTCGATGTCCAGACCCTTGATGCCGGTGTTGTAGCGGAATTTCACGCCCAGGGCTTCGGCCTTTTCGGCCAGCGCGATGCTGAACTTGAAGCAGTCGCCGGTCTCGTCTTTCGGCGTCAGCAGGCCGCCAACGAACTTTTCCGAGACATGGCGCAGCGCCGGCTCGACGGCGGTGCAGCCGTCGCGGTCGAGGACTTCATAGGGAATGCCGTCAGCGGCCAGCGCCTTGACGTCCTTGGCCGAGGCGTCGAGCTGCTGCTGGGTGCGAAACAGCTGCAACGTGCCCTGCATCCGCTCGTCGTAGGCGATGCCGGTTTCGTCGCGCAGCGCTGCGAACGCGGTGCGGCTGTAGTCGGCCAATTGCAGCATCCGGCTCTTGTTGATGGCGTAGCGCGACGACGTGCAGTTGGACAGCATGCGCAGCATCCACGAGATCATCGTCCAGTCGAGCTTCGGACGCAGGATCAGCGGCGCGTGTTCCATGAACACCCACTTCATCGCCTTCATCGGGATGCCCGGCGCGGCCCAGGGCGAGCAATAGCCGAACGAGACTTCGCCGGCATTGGCAAAGCTGGTCTCAAGCGCCGGCCCCGGCTGCCTGTCGATGACGGTGACGTCATGACCGGCCTTGGCCAGTTGATAGGCGCTGGTGACACCGATGATGCCTGCCCCGAGCACGATGACTTTCATGATGGTAGCCCCTTGGATCCGAAGAGTGTCTCAGCAGTAGCGGCGGCGATAACGGCTGCCGAGGCGCGTGAGGATTTCGTATGAAATTGTGCCTGCATCAGCAGCGACGTCGTCGATGGTCTGGTGCGGTCCCAGCACCTCGACCAGACTGCCGAGCCGCAGCGCGTCTTCCGGCAGCGCCGAGATATCGACGATGGTGCTGTCCATCGACACACGACCGACGATCGGAAGGCGGATGCCGTCGACATAGACCGCGCCGCAATTGCTGAGGCTGCGCGGCAGTCCGTCAGCATAGCCGATCGCCAGCGTGGCCAGCCGCATCTCGTGCGGCGCAACGTAGCTGCTGCTGTAGCCGATAGCTGTGCCAGCGGGGATCGTCCGTGTCTGGACCACGGCGATGTCCAGCCACACCACCGGTTCCATCGGATTGTCGCGGCCCGCCGTCGGAACGCCGCCGTAAAGCGCTATTCCCGGCCGGACCAGATCACCGTGATAGGCAGACCCGAGGAACACGCCGCCTGAATTGGCAAAGCAGATGGCGACACCGGGGAATTCGGTGGCGACACGGCGCATCTCGTCGAGCTGATTTGTGTTCTGATCGCTGTCGGCGTCATCGGCCGAGGCGAGGTGGCTCATCACATACAGCAGGTCGAGCGCGTCGCCGTCGTTCACGAGATCGCGCGCCTGTGGCCGATCCTGCGGTGGGATGCCAAGCCTGCTCATGCCGGTGTCGAACTGCAGGATGACGGGAAGCCTGCGCCCCAGCGACGTTGCAGCGTTGCGCCAGCGCGCCAGCTGCTCAAGCGAGTTGGCTACCGGGATGATTCCGGCCTGCGCGCAAACCATCTCATTGCCGGGCTGGAGGCCGTTGAGAACGAACAGACGGACGTCGTCGGCAAGACCTGGCCTGAGGTCCAATGCTTCGACAAATTCGGCGACGAAGAAGTCGCGACAACCGTGCGCGCTCAGCGCTTCAGCGACTTGCTGGGCGCCCAGCCCGTAGGCGTTGGCCTTGACCACGGCTGCGGCACGCGCGGGTTTCACTTCCGAAACGATGCGGGCATAGTTGCGTTGCAGCGCTTTCAGGTCGACGGTCAGATAGCCGGACGCTGCAGCAGGTTCTTCACCAACCAGAATTTCACGCGCACGAATCCCGATGGTCAATTCAAGCTCCCCGTATTTTGAGGAAAGCATATTGAATTATCGGCGAAATTTCCCACTATCTCGCGGCAGATAAGTGTGAGATTGATTGATATATCGCATCTTCTGCACTCAAAGTGAATATTCTGCCATGTCGGCCTACGACCATACCGATCGTGAAATCCTCCGCTTGTTGCGCCTTGATGGACGCATGACCAATGCACGGCTGGCGGAAGAAGTCGGCCTGTCGCCGTCAGCCTGCCTGCGGCGGGTGAAGCTGATGGAGCAGGCCGGGATCATTCGTGGCTACACCGCGATCGTCGATGCCTCCAAGGCCGAGGCGATGATCGCCGTCATCATCAACATCACGCTGGAGCGGCAGACCGAAGAATATCTCGACCGCTTCGAGGCGGCGGTGCGCAAGCATCCCGAAATCCGCGAATGTTTCCTGATGACCGGCGGGGCGGATTACCTGCTGCGGGTGGAAGTGGCCACGGCGGGTGATTTCGAGCGTATCCACAAGGAGATCCTTTCGGCGATGCCCGGCGTGCTGCGGATTCATTCGAGTTTTTCAATCCGCAACGTCCTGGCGACACGGCGCAAGTGACGCAAAGCTGCGACCAACGAAGTTGTGCGGTTCGCTGTAGTTTTCTGGAAGCAGGCGCACGGTTGCTCTAGCGTGCAGCCATGGTGAAGAAGACCGATTCGATCCCGCCCCAAATTGTCGAGCTGCCGCGTGTGCCGGTGTGGGCTATCCCGCGTGGCGCAGTCGATAGCGACATCGACGCAGCCTATGCCGCAGGGGCCGCGCTGACGGCGCTCGATCAGCTGGTGCGCACAGACGCGGACTGGCTGGGCGCGTGGCGTCACCGCCTGGCGTTGAAGGCTGCCACGGCGTCGACCAAGCTGATGGGGCGGCGCGAGAACGAGGCGGCGCTGCGCGATGCCTGGTATCTGCGCCAGGGCACTGACGAACTCGGTCCGGCCGGCGATGTACTTCTGGCGTGGCGACGGCTGGCGGCACGCTCGAGCCCTCCCGACGCGGAGATGGTGGAAACGCTGGCCGTGCAGCTGGGGATCGCCTGGTCGCCGGAGTTCGAAGACATCATTGAAGAGGTCGCCGAGTTGTCAGCGTCCTCGTTGCCAGCGCCGTTTGCCGCAGCCCAAGCCGCAGCAGCGGTGATGACGCGCCAACCCAAGGCGGAACTGCTGGCCTGGTGGATGGCCGATTGCGTGCTATCGATGCGCATGCGCTGGCCGATCTACACGCCGCTGCTCGGCACCCAGATCCACGCGCCGCTGCTGCGTTTCGGCGATGATCGCCTGCGCGCCCGCCCGGGATCAGCCGAGTTCGGCCGCGCCGTGTGCATCGCGGTTGCGCTTGGTGCTGCGGATGCCTGCAAGCTCGGCGTGACGCTTGCGGCACAGGCTGAGAAGCTGCGGAAGGTGGAACCGAAATTGCGCTCGAAATCGGCGGCGCAGGTGTTGGACCGCTTGTTCAATGACGATGCGGTGTCCGGTTCGTTCACCACCAAGACCTTGTCGCGCTGGGCCAGTCGGCGGCTGTTCGAACGGCTTGTCCAACTGGATGCGGTGCGCGAATTGTCGGGTCGCGATACGTTCAAGCTGTACGGTCTGTAGGGATGGCAAGGCTACCGCGCGAACATGCTGGATTGCTGGACACGGAACTGAATGGTCTCCCGCAGGAACTGCGCTGGCGCGAATGGATGCTGCGGGTCGAAGCCGTGCTGTTTGCCGCGTCCGAACCGGTGAGCCGCGAGTTGCTGGCACGCATGGTTGGGCGGGAATGCAGCATCGACCTGCTGATCGAGGACATCAGCAGCGAACTGGCGGGGCGGCCCTACGATATTGTCCGTGTGGCCGGTGGCTGGCAGTTTCGCACGCGGCCGCGCCACGCTGACGTGTTGCAGGCGGCCGCGTCGCCGACCACCCCGTCGGCGCACATGACGGAGACCGAGATGCTGGTGCTGGCGGCGATTGCCTATCACCAGCCGGCGACGCGCGGCACGCTGTCCGACATTATCGGCCGCGAGGTCAGTCGCGACGTCATCGGCCGGCTGCGCGAGCTCAATTTCATCGCGTCCGGACCACGTGCGCCGCAGGCGGGCGCGCCCTACACCTATGTGACGACCAAACGTTTTCTCGAACATTTCAGTCTGGAAACGCTGGGCGATCTGCCCGCCATCGAGGCGCTGGAAGATGCCGGGCTGATCGACGCTGTCGCAGCGACACCGTTCCGCGACGACGATCCCGCATCGATGCCGCGCATGCTCGATCCGGATGAGCGGGATCTGGAGTGATGGGAAACATGCGCGGCCAGTGGCCTGATGGCGCAAAACAGATCGTTGGCTATGGCAAAGGGTTGCTTTTGCCGGGCTGATCCAACCTGTTCTTAGACGAATTCAGAAGGAGGAACACATGAGTTTTGCTGGAAGGTTTGAGGGACGGCGTGCTGTCGTCACCGGTGGAGCGGCCGGCATCGGACTTGCCGTCGTGCGCAGGCTTGCGGCTGAGGGCGCTTCGGTCGTGGTCTGGGACCGCGACGAGGCTGCCATTGCGAAGATCGCTGATGGCAACCGCATCAGCGGAATCGCACTGGACATCTCGGATGCCGATGCGGTCGCAGCGGCGGCGGACAAAAGCGCCAAGACCATGGGCGGTATCGACGTGCTGGTCTGCAGCGCTGGGATTACCGGTCCCAACACGACGGTGGCCGAGTATCCGGTCGATGCCTGGCGCAACGTCTTCGACGTCAACGTGCATGGCCTGTTCTATGCCAACAAGGCCTGTGTGGCGCACATGATGTCGGGCGGCTATGGGCGGATCGTCAACATCGCGTCGATTGCCGGCAAGGAAGGCAACCCCAACGCATCGGCCTACAGCGCCTCCAAGGCGGCAGTGATCGGGCTCACCAAGTCGTTGGGCAAGGAACTGGCCAAACACCCGATCACGGTCAATTGCGTCACGCCCGCTGCGGTGCGCACGGCGATCTTCGACCAGATGAGCGAGGAACACATCGCCTACATGCTGGCGAAGATTCCAATCGGGCGTTTCGGCACCGTCGATGAGGTGACGTCGCTGGTGACCTGGCTTGCCAGCGAGGAGTGCTCGTTCAGCACCGGCAGCGTGTTTGACGTTTCCGGTGGCCGCGCCACCTATTAAGCTGGTTTTGCTGCGCTCAGGCGCACGATAATCAGACGCTCGGATATGAACTTGAACGCCGGGGGATCAGCCCCGGCCTTGGTGTTCCCTAACGTAAGAGTGTCGAGCCGCGAGAGCGCCGGCACGCCGGGTCACTCCTGGAGGAGGAGCTGACATGCCGGCCTTTTAGGGAGGAATGACAGCATGAACCTCAAGCTCTTCAGTACCGTGGCCGTCATCGCGCTGCTCGCGCCTGCAGCGGCCATGTCAGCAGACACCATCAAGATCGGATTGATGGCGCCACAGGAAGGCGTCTTCACCGAGCCAGGCAATGACGGCATTCGCGGCTTTGAACTCGCGCTCAAGAAATTCAATGGCGAGATCAACGGCAAGAAAATCGAATGGGTGCTCGGCCCAACAGACGCGTCTCCGGACAGGGCGGTCCGCGAGGCCCGCAAGCTGATCGAGCAGGATCAGGTCGACTTCATCATCGGCCCGCTTTCGGGCTCTGAAGGCGTGGCGCTGCGCGACTATGCCAAGACGATTCCAAACAAGACCATCATCAACGCAGCCTCAGGTGCGCTTGAAACCACTTATGTCGATCCGGCACCGAACTTCTTCCGCTACCATCCGGATGGCGCCCAGTGGGGCTACGGTCTCGGCAAATATGTCGTGAACGAAAAGGGCTGGAAGCGCGTCGCCACCATCGCTGCCGACTATTCGTTCGGCTACACTAACTTCCTCGGCTTCGCGGTCGATTTCTGCAAGGCTGGCGGTGAGATCGTCGAGCGGTTCTGGCTGCCGCTGGGCAGCGGTGACTTCGCCTCGATCATTGCTGCACTTCCAGATGACGTCGATGCGATCTATCTCGGGGTCGGCGGCACCGACGCCATCAACTTCCTCAACCAGTACGAACAGGCAGGCGGACACACCAACATCATCGGCGGCACCATCATGGTTGACCAGACGGTGCTGACGGCGCGTGGCCGTGCCAAGGAAGCGCTGGTGGGCACACCGAGTTCAGGCGTCCAGGCAGACGACTGGGACAACCCGGCATGGCAGGAATATGTGAAGGCCTATCAGGAAGCCTTCCCGGATGCGCTGCCAAGCCCGTCGCTGTTTGCGACCAACTATTATGGCGCAACGCTGGCAACCATGCTGGCGCTGGAGAAGATCGGCGGCGAACTCGATGCCGACCAGAAGAACTTCCACGAAGCCCTCTCGGCAATCGAGTTCGATGCCCCGAACGGTCACATCAAGCTGGATGAAAACCGCCAGGCCATCGGGTCGATCTTCATCACCGAAGTGGTGGAAGACGCGCAGGGCAATCTCTACAACACCTTCAAGGCCAAGGTCGACAATGTCGACCAGAAGCTTGGGATGACGAAGGAAGTCTTCGACGCGATCGGCCTGCCGTCGCGCGATACGCCTGATTGCGCTGCAATGAAGTCCTGACGACATAGCACCGGCCGGAATGCAAGTTCCGGCCGGTTTCGCATTGTCTCTGTCTGGCAGCGGGGAACGCAAGTTCCCGGCTCAGGAGTGGCTATGTCGCTTATCTCGTATGTCACCAAGATCCATTTCGCCGAGAACGTCCTTGAAGACGCGCTCGAAGCGGAACTGGAAGCCCTCGGCGTTGCCCGCCCGTTGATTGTCTGCGATCACGCCAGCCAACGCCCCAGCGTTGTCGAACGGACTCTGGCTGCCATGCCGCCGACATCCGTTGCCACGCTGTTCGAACTCGCCGGCAGCCATGCTGCCGAGGACGCCTGCACGGCTGCGGCAGCGCTTTACAGGCAAAACAGGTCCGATGGCGTGATTGCTTTCGGTGGTGTCGCGGCGATGAATTTGGCCAAGGCGCTGGCCGTGCGCGTCAGCCATCCGGAGCCGCTCATCCACTATGCCGGTGCAGGCGGCAGCCAGCGCATTCGCGACGTGGTGCCGCCGCTGATCTCCATTCCCACGATTGCGAATGCGTGCGCGGAAACCACCGGCGTGGCGATCATCGCTTCTGCCGATGGAAGCGTCATTTCGCTGGCAAGTGCCTGTCTTATTCCGCGCGTCGTCATCTGCGATCCGACGTTGACCCTCGATTTGTCGCCGGCCGAAACCGCCAGTTCCGGCATGGATGCGCTGACCCATTGCGTCGAGACCTATATCGCTGCGGCCTATAATCCGCCGGCTGACGGCATTGCGCGCGACGGCATTCGCCGGGTGTTGTCCAACCTCGAGCGCGCCGTCGCCGACCGGTTCGATCTCACCGCCCGCCGGGAGCTGATGGCTGCAGCGCTGAATGGCGCGCTCGCCCACCAGAAAGGGCTCGGCGGTGTACACGCCATGAGCCACGCGCTCGCCGGTCTGGTGCAGGACGGTCTCGATCACGGCGCGGTCAACGCAGTGCTGTTGCCGCTGGTGCTGGACTTCAACGCACCAGCGGTCGCGCCGCGTTACGAGGAGATCCGGCAGGAGTTCGGTCTGTCGCGCGGCAGCGACCTTGGCGATGCTATCATGCAGTTGCGCGAGCGGATCGGTCTGCCGGGAAGTCTCGGCGCGCTGGGTTTTCACGAAGGCCAAGTAGAGCGCGCCGCAATTCTAGCTGCCGCCGACTATTGCAACCGCACAAATCCGCGACATGCCGCTGCCGACGACTACAAGCAGCTTCTGCGTGCGGCGCTCTAGAAATATGGACTATGGACTCAAAGCAAAGCTCGGTTACACTGATTTAAAAATCCGCGCCAAAAACCAGCGGAAGGGAAGGGGAGGAAGATGAGCACCGCGCTTGCTGTGCATCACGGCCCGTTTGGTCGCGTGGCACTTTACAACCTCGACCGTTCGATGGTGCTTCACGCCCACCGTGAAGGCCACGTCATCTTTCATGTTCAGGGCCCGGCAGCGACTATTCGCATCGACGACAATGTCTACCCGCTGTCTCCGGCGCATGCCGTCGCGGTCAACCCATGGCAACCGCACAATTATCAGTCGATGGACCCGAGCGCCCCGTCGCTGTTCCTCACCCTTTACATCAAGCCGTTCTGGTTTCTCGAAGCCAGTCGCCAGGCGAGCGCCGCACTGCGCTTCGGCCGCAGCGCCATTGAAGTGACGGAAATGCTTGGCCGGCTGGCGATGCAGGTCGCGTCCTGCATGCTCGAAGACACCGATCCGTCGTTCATCGCCGGCTATCTCTACGAACTGACGCAGGCCTGTTTCGACCAGTCCTGGCAGTGGGTGCCGGAGGGGGCGACGTTCACCCGCTGTGCGCCGCCGGTGCGCGATTTCCGCGTGCGCAATTCCGTCCGGCTGATGCAGGAGAACGTCAGCGAACGGATCGTACTCGATGATATTGCACGCGATTCCGGTTTGTCGCGGCCGCATTTCTACAAGCTTTTCCGCCAGCAGGTCGGCATCACGCCGAACATCTATCTCAACACGCTGCGCATGGAAAACGCCATCGACCGGCTCACCAGCAGCCACGATGCGGTGACGGAGATCGGCCTTGATCTCGGCTTTTCGTCGCAAGCCAGCTTCACCCGATTCTTCATCGCCAATGTCGGCATCGCGCCGAGCGATTATCGCCGCGTCGTCTATTTCGCCGACGCGCGCTGATCGCCAGCCGCCTGTGCGCGTGCAATTTGGCGATGATCTGCGACAGCAAAAGACTGTTGGGTACGCGCATTCGCCTGGAGTGCGTCTAGCTTGTCCGTAGCGGTGCCCTGCAGGAGGTGCAGAGGCACCACGGAAGCGTGACGAACTCTCGGGAGGAGTGTCAGGCATGGACGACACGGCTAAAGCCGGAGGCGTGGCGTGAGCGGTTTCATTCAACGAAACCCTCTGTGGGCCTTTATTATCCTGCTGGGTGTCGCCGTCCTGCTGTGGGCGATTGTCGCGCCGTGGCCGGAGGGGCTGGAGTCTGTGCTCGGCCGCAAGAAAATCTTCCTCAACGCGGTCTTCAACGGCATCACGCTGGGCGCGCTGTACTTCCTCGTCGCCAGTGGCTTCACGTTGATCTTCGGCCTGATGAAGAACGTCAACCTCGCGCATGGTTCGCTGTATCTTCTGGGCGGCTACATCGGCTACGAATTTGCGGAAGCGACCGGCTCATGGCTGGGGTCGTTCGTGGTCTCCTTCGTTGCCATCGGGCTCCTAGGTATCGTCCTGCAATATGTCGTCTTTCGCCGCATGGAAGGCGAAGACCTGCGCCAGACGCTGGTCACCATCGGCATCTCGGTGGTGCTGGCCGACATCATGCTGTGGATCTGGGGCAGCCATTCCTATCAGATCCTGTCGCCCGCCTGGCTCAGCGGCCCGGTGACACTGCCGTTGATCACCGGCATGCGCGGCGAAGGCGAACTGGTCTACCTGACGTTTCCCGCCGTTCGCATCGCCATCCTCGTCGCCTCGATCGCGCTCGGCATCCTGATGTGGCTGGCGCTCAACAAGACCCGGATCGGCATGCTGATCCGCGCCGGTGTCGACGATCGCGACATGCTCGCGGCGTCAGGCGTGCGGGTGCAATACGTCTTCATCCTGGTCTTCGCTTTCGGTGCCGGCCTTGCCGGCATGGCGGGTATCGTCGGCGGTACGTTCCAATCGCTGTCGGCCGGCGAGGACATGCGCTTCCTGCTCGCGTCGCTGGTGGTGGTCATCGTCGGCGGCATGGGGTCGATTTTTGGCGCGGCGCTGGGCGCAGTCCTCATCGGTCTCGCTGAACAGTTGGGCTCGGTTTATGCGCCGACCTATTCTGTCGTGCTGACCTTCCTCATCATGGCGCTGGTGCTGGCCTTCCGGCCGCAGGGCTTGCTGGGGCGCTGATGATGGCAGTTTCAGAGCTCAACCCCGGCAATCGAAATCCCAGCGGCCAGCGTTCGCTGTCGGCGCTGATCGGTGATCTGCTCGAGCGTATCCCGGCCGCGTGGTGGGTGGTCGGCATCATCCTGCTGTTCATGCCGGTGGTCGCCAACGATTTCGTGCTGTTCCAGATCTTCGGCTGGGGCTTCATTCTGGGCATGGTCGCGCTGTCGCTGATGTTTCTTGGCGGCTATGGCGGCATGGTCAGCCTGGCGCAAATGTCGGTGGCGGCGCTGGCCGGCTACATGGTGGCCATCCTTGGCCCCAGCGGGGTAACGGCCATCAGCCTCAATTGGCCGTGGTGGCTCTACATCCCCGTGGCGATCATCATCGCCTCGATCTTCGCGACGCTGGTCGGCGCGCTCGCGGTGCGCACCGAGGGCATCTACACCATCATGATCACGCTGGCGATCGCCGCCGCGTTCTTCTACTTCACGCGTCAGAACTACACGATCTTCAACGGCTATACCGGCTTTGCCAATGTGGTCCCGCCGGAGCTGTTCGGGGTCAACTGGCGCGCGTCGGTGCCGTTTTACTATCTGTCGCTCGGTTGTGCTGCGATCTCGTTCTTCGTCGTGTTGTATGTCTCGCGCTCGCCGTTCGGGCTGGCGTTGCAGGGCGTGCGCGACAACCCGCGCCGCATGGCCGCCCTCGGCTTCAACGTCTTCGCGCATCGGGTGTTCTCCTACACCTTTGCCGCGGTGATCGCGTCGGTGGCGGGCATCCTGCTCGCCTGGCAGAACGCGATGATCTCGCCGGGTTCAGCCGGTCTTCCTGCGGTGATCGACATTCTGGTGATTGCTATTGTCGGCGGTATCAAGCGCCCGATCGGGCCGTTCATCGGCGCACTGATCTATGTCGTGCTGCGGACGTTCTCGCCGGATATTCTGCTGGCGCTGAACCTGCCGGGCGACCGCTTCAAGCTGCTGATCGGGCTCGGCTTCCTCGCCGTCGTCTACTGGTCGCCCGATGGCGTTCTCGGTCTGTGGGAACGCTGGCAGGACCGACGCGCGAAACGGGGCAACCCGCTGACCGGGCAGGGAGGCAGCCAATGAGCCTGTCCGACCAGCGCCAGATTGGCGATCTTCTGCATACCGCAGGCACCGACTACGCGCTCGAATTGCGCGGCGTGACGCGGATGTTTGGCGCGCTGGCAGCGATGACCGACGTGACGCTGTCAGTGAAGCCCGGCGAACGCCGTGCCGTTCTGGGCTCGAACGGGGCCGGCAAGACCACGCTGTTCAATTGCGTCACCGGCGATTTTCTGCCGACCTCCGGCACGATCCGGCTGTTTGGCGAAGACGTTACCCGCTTCCCGCCGCATGAACGTATCCGCAGAGGATTGCGCCGTACCTATCAGATTTCATTGCTGTTTGGCGGCCTGAGCGTCATCGACAACGTCTATTTGGCGTGCCGTGGCGTGTCGCGCGGGCGGTTCTCAATGATCAGGCCGCGCCGGTCCGATGCGCTGATGCAATCGGCCTACGAACTCACCGACGCGGTGCATCTCGGCGATGTCCGCGACACGCTGGTCGCCGAACTGTCCTACGGCCAGCAGCGGCAGCTGGAAATCGCGCTGGCGCTGGCCGGCGCGCCACGGTTCATCCTGTTCGACGAGCCAGCAGCTGGGTTGTCGCCAACCGAGCGCAGGGATCTCGTCACCATCCTGACCAGTCTTCCCCGCCACATCGGCTACATCATCATCGAGCACGACATGGACGTGGCGCTGCGCGTCGCCGAAAGCGTGTCGATGATGCACAACGGCCGCATCTTCAAGGAAGGCCTGCCGAGCGAGATCGAAAACGATCCGGAAGTGCAGGAACTCTACCTCGGAGGCGGTCATGCCTGAGCGCAACGGGGCTGAACGCAAGCGCATCGGCGCCGCCGCCTTGGAAATTCGCGGGCTCAACGTCTACTACGGCGCGTCGCATGCCCTGCAGGGCGTCGACCTGACGCTCGACAGCGGTATCGTCTCCGTTGTCGGGCGCAACGGCATGGGCAAGACCACGCTGTGCAAGGCGATCATGGGGTTGGTGCCGGTCTCCAGCGGCTCGATCACCTTCAATGGCGCACAGCTTGTCGGGCGCTCGTCGTCGGATATCGCGCAGATGGGCATCGGCTACGTGCCGCAGGGACGGCGTCTGTGGCGCTCGCTCACCGTGGACGAGCATCTGCGCATGGTTGCCGCCGGCAAGAGCGGCGGCTGGACGATCGATCGGATCTATTCGACCTTCCCCCGGCTTGCCGAGCGCAAGAGTAATGGCGGCGGGCAGTTGTCCGGTGGCGAGCAGCAGATGCTGGCGATCTCGCGGGCGCTGCTGACCAATCCGCGCCTGCTGGTGATGGACGAGCCGACCGAAGGCCTCGCGCCGGTCATCGTCAATCAGGTTGAAGACATTCTCCTGCGCCTCGGCGAGGAGGAAGGCATCGACGTTCTGGTCATCGAGCAGAATATCGGCGTAGCGACCGCCGTGGCGTCGCAGGTCGGCATCATGGTCAATGGCCGCATCAACCGGGTGATCGAATCCGGCCAGCTCGCCTCCGACCGCGACCTGCAGCAGCGCTTGCTCGGCGTCGGGCGTCACTCTGACGAAGATGGCGAGCGCCAGCAGGACACGACGACAGCGCAGGCGACGGAAACCACCGCACAGCCCAGCACGCAGAAGCTCTACATCTCCAATGCCACCACGCCGACACGCTGGTCGACGCCGACGCCGCGCCGCCAGATCATCCAGGCGGCGCGCACAATCACCGCCGTGCCGCTGGCGTCAGCGTCAGCACATGCCGAACTGCGCCCGCTCGCCCTGACCGGCGAACAGGTGGTGCTAGTCGCCGGAACGCTCGACACCAAGGGCGAGGAACTGCGCTTCATCCGCGATGAAATCCGCAAGGCGGGCCTGCCGGTGCGCATGGTCGACCTGTCGACCACCGGCCGCCATTCCGGCGCGGAAATCCCGGCGCATCAGATCGCGGCGTT
>JBEBXE010000062.1:0-12880 GCA_040391705.1 Aerobium aerolatum | reverse complement strand
ATCGTGCGCGGCACCACCAGCCAGAAGATCGTGCAGATGGTGCGCGACGCCGGCGCCAAGGAAGTGCATATGCGCATCGCCTCGCCGCCGACGCGCGCCTCGTGCTTCTACGGCGTCGACACACCTGAAACGTCGAAACTGCTGGCATCGCGCATGTCCATCGAGGAGATGGCGGACTTCATCAGGGTCGATTCGCTGGGGTTCGTGTCGATCGACGGCCTTTATCGCGCCGTCGGTGAAACAGGGCGCAATGGCGAGCAGCCGCAGTTCTGCGATGCCTGCTTTACCGGCGACTACCCGACACGCCTGCTCGATATGGAAGGCAGCGACAATGTCCGCAGCCTGTCGCTGTTGGCCAATAACGGCTAAAGCGCACTAAAGCAGCGAAATCAGCCCGAACGGGACCGGCTTTGCCGGTCCGATGCGCGTGACGGGTTCCGTTTGGCGGCAATTCGGGCTATCTGCCCATCGATCCAGCCTGTTCCCGCCGTTTCGGGGCAGGCTTCAAGCCGCGATGGAGCACTGGCCATGACGACCTCTTCTCTCAATCTCTCGGGCCGCGTTGCGGTCGTCACGGGCGCTTCGCGCGGCATCGGCTATTTTCTGGCGCGTGAACTGGCTGCAGCCGGCGCGCATGTCGTTGCGGTCGCGCGCACCGTCGGCGGACTGGAAGAACTCGACGACGAGATCAAGGCGGAAAAGGCGATCAGCGGCAAGGGCGAAGCCACGCTGGTGCCGCTTGACCTGACCGACGGAAAAGCCGTCGACCGTCTTGGCGGCGCTATTCACGAGCGCTGGGGCAAGCTCGACATCATGGTCGCCAATGCCGGCGCGCTCGGCGTCATCGCACCGCTCGGCCATGTCGAAGCCAAGGTGTTCGACAGAGTGATGGCGATCAACGTCACCGCCACCTGGCGTCTGATCCGTTCGCTCGACCCGCTGCTGCGGGTCTCAGACGCCGGACGCGCGCTGATCATGTCGTCGGGCGCAGCCCACAGCGCCCGCGCCTTCTGGGGCCCCTACGCGGCCTCCAAGGCCGCTGTCGAGGCAATGGCGCGCTCATGGGCCGATGAGACCAAGAACCTGTCGCTGCGCGTCAACTGCGTCAATCCCGGGCCGACACGCACGGCGATGCGCGCCCAGGCGATGCCGGGCGAAGACCCGCAGACGCTGCCGCATCCGTCCGAGGTCGCCAAGGCGATCGCGCGCCTGGCCAGCCCCAGCGTCACCGAAACCGGACAGATCTTCGACATTCCGTCCAACCGCTTCATCCGTTACCGGATGCCGGAATAACGGTCACGTTCCCGACATTCTCAGGGAAGCTATCGACCGCTTTCCAAGCCCATGCTACATTGCAGCGCTATTGGGCTGGTAGAATGCGCGGGAAGCGATTGATGAGAAAGACGTCTTTGTCCGTTGCCTTTGCAAGTTTGGCGCTGCTCGTGTCGGCGCCAGCCTTCGCTGACGTGTTCAGTTCGCAAGGGTTTTCCGGCCAGACGTCGACGCTCAACAATCTTCCGGGCGTCAATCTGGACACGGTTCCGGGCTTTTCCAAGAACCAGAACTGCGTCGAGAGTGACGTCAGTTCGCTGTCCTGGCGCGACGGGCCACTCAATGGCACGCGGACGGATTGCAAGGTCGGTAATTTCACGTTCAGCACGGTGCGTGGCAGCGATATGCCAAACCCGAATGACATGCGCTATGGCGGCAATCCTCCGCCGTGGGAGCAGCGCTGGCGGCCCAATTAGGCGCCGGCATTTTCCACAGACAGACCTATCTGGCTTATGACAAGCGTAACCATGCCGATTGACCTGCGTTGAGCTTGCGCACCCTTTTCACGAGCCTGATGTGAGGAACGCATGATCCTAGCCGGACTTCTGATTGGCGGCTTTATTGCTGCATGGCTCGCCTGCGCGGCATGGCTCGCGTCGGCCCAGAAGATAACATTTCATCAGGCGTTCGTGCATGCGCCGCTGGCGCTGATTCGGCGTGTCGACGCCCGCGCGCTGCGCAATGCCCGCGACGAAAGCCGCGTCATCTACGTCGTCAGCCACCAGTCGCGCATCGACCCTGCCCTGATGCTGGCGCTGCTGCCGGACGAGACCCTGCACATCCTCGACCCCTATTCGGCCAGGACGCTGTGGCTCGAGCCGTGGCGGGAACTGGCGCGCACCATCACCTTCAACCCGGAACATGTGTTTGTCAGCCGCAGGCTGGTGCGCGTGCTGCGCGGCAGCGGGCGGCTATGCGTCTACCTCCCGGTGACTGCCACCCCCGACACGCGCGCCTTCCGGCTGTACCGGGCGATCTCGCGCATCGCGCTGCGCGCCGACGCCAAGATCATGCCGATCCACATTTCAGGCAGTGGCGAGGGCAGCTTCGGCAAGCTCACCGTCACCGCCCTGAGGCCGATGACGATCGAGGAGTTGGTGGAGCGCAGCAGCGAGCCCGACACCACGTCGGCAGCGCTCTACAAGCGGGTCAACGAAGCCGCAACGCAGCCGCCGGCAAAAGCTGCCTGACGCGCGCTGGTTGCTTTCTCGGGGATCAGGCGGTCGGGTCCGTCGTGGCTTCTGACTGGGCTTCGCGACGCATGTAAGCGCGGGCGCTGAACGGCAGGAAGGCGATGTAGGCCAGCGCCGTCGCCGCCGTCGTGTACCACGTGTAGCTGAACAGCAGCACCACATAGACGACAATGCCGAGGATCAGCGGCATCACGATATCGCGGCGGATGCGGGCATCGCCGCTTTTGCCCGAATAGACCGGCAACCGGCTCACCATCAGCAGTGCGATGATCACCGCAAAGCCGCTGGCCAGAAAGGCGTAGGTCGGCGTGATCGGCATGCCGAGAAAGCCGAAATAGACCGGCAGCATCACCAGCAGCGCGCCCGCCGGAGCCGGAACGCCGACGAAATAGTCGTTCTTCCAGGCCGGACGGTCGGGATCGTCAAGCATGACGTTGAAGCGGGCAAGCCGCAGGCAACAGGCAATCGCAAACAGCAAGGCGGCGGTCCAGCCCAGAGACCCTGCCCTGTCGAGCAGATAGGCATAGAGCACCAGCGCCGGCGCGACGCCGAAATTGACGATATCGGCCAGCGAATCCATTTCCGCGCCGAATTTCGAGGTCGCCTTGAGCATGCGCGCAACGCGCCCGTCCATGGCATCCAGCAGGGCGGCAATCAGCACCATCGCCACGGCCAGCTCGAACCTTTGCTCGAAGGCAAGGCGGATGCCCGACAAGCCAGCGCAGACGGCCAGAACCGTGATCAGGTTCGGTACGATCAGGCGCACGGGGATTTCACGCAGACGCGACCCGCTGCGACGCGGGCCGTTCGGCTCAAATGGAGGAAACGGCGCCATCCGTCAGGATACGCGGACCGACGGAGACACGGCGTTCATGCCGAATTCCGCGATCACCGTCTCGCCTGCAACCGCCGTCTGTCCGACTGCGACCTTGGCCACAGCCCCTTCCGGCAGATAAACATCGACGCGCGAGCCGAAACGGATCAGGCCGAAGCGGTCGCCGACCGCGATGTCGCTGCCGGCATCGGTCCAGCACAGGATCCGGCGCGCCACCAAACCGGCGATCTGCACGGCGGCAATGCGGCCATGCGGGCTGTCGATGACGAGGCCGTTGCGCTCGTTCTCGACGCTTGCCTTGTCCAGTTCAGCATTGAGGAATTTTCCGGGACGGTGTTCTACCGCGACGATCCGACCGCGCACCGGCGAGCGGTTCACGTGGCAGGAAAACACGTTCATGAACACCGAAATGCGGGTCATCTCGTTGGGTCCAAGACCCAGTTCGCGCGGCGGCACCGCTGGGCCGACCGCCGAGACGATGCCATCGGCTGGACTGACAACCAATGCGTCGTCCACCGGCGTCACCCGTTCCGGATCGCGGAAGAAATACGCGCACCATGCTGTGAGGATCGCGCCGATCCAGAAAAGGCTGGTGGAAAAGAATCCCAGCACAAGAGTCACCGCGGCAAAGCCGGCCACAAACGGCCAGCCCTCGCGGTGGATGGGTACAAATGCGTTCTTGACGGTGTCGACCAGGCTCATTCGAGCAAGCGCTCCCTGAAATTGCAGGTCCGCTGCTTACCGCATTGAAGCCCAGCTATCAACGAACGATTGGCCGCAAGGTTACTCGCCCGGCTCGACTTCCTCGGTGCGGCGGCGAACGACGACGCCAAACTCGTCCTCGTCGCGTACCCGGCGCAGCCGCTCCTCGGCTTCCGTCGCCTCGCGCTGGCGATCCCACATCGCCGCATAGAGCCCACCTGCGGCCAGAAGATCGGCATGACGACCACGCTCGGCAATCTGGCCGTCCTGCAGCACGATGATCTCGTCGGCCGAGATCACGGTCGACAGACGGTGCGCAATGACCAGCGTCGTGCGGCCACGGCTGACCAGATCCAGCGCCGACTGGATTTCCTGCTCGGTCTGGGTGTCCAGCGCCGAGGTGGCTTCGTCCAGCATCAGGATCGGCGGGGCCTTGAGGATGGTGCGGGCAATCGCCACGCGCTGCTTTTCGCCGCCCGACAGCTTGAGGCCGCGCTCGCCGACCATGGTCTGGTAGCCGTCCGGCAGACGCTCGATGAAGCTGCCGATCTGGGCCAGATCAGCCGCCCGCCGCACATCTTCCTCGCTGGCGCCGGTGCGGCCGTAGCGAACGTTGTAGGCGATGGTGTCATTGAACAGCACCGTATCCTGCGGAACCATGCCGATGGCCGAGCGCAGGCTCGACTGCGTCACGTCGCGCACGTCCTGGCCGTCGATTTTGACTGAGCCGCTCTGCACGTCATAGAAGCGGAACAACAGCCGCGAGATCGTTGATTTTCCGGCTCCCGATGGCCCGACGATGGCGACCGTCTTGCCTGCGGGGACCTCGAAGGAAACGCCCTTCAGGATCGGACGGTTCGCATCATAGGCAAAGTGCACGTTGTCGAACGTCACCGTGCCGTTGCTGATCACCAGCGGCTTGGCATCGTCGTGGTCGGTGATCTCCTGCTTGATGCCGAGAAGGTCGAACATCTGCTCGATATCGGTCAGCGCCTGGCGGATTTCACGATAGATGAAGCCGATGAAGTTCAACGGAACCGACAGTTGCATCAGCATCGCGTTGACGAACACGAAGTCGCCGATGGTGTGGGTGCCGCGCGACACTTCCCACGCCGACAGCGCCATCACGGCGGCCATGCCGATGCCGAAGATCACGCCCTGGCCGAAATTGAGCCAGCCGAGCGACGTCCAGGTCTTGGTCGCCGCGTCTTCGTAGCGCGCCATCGAACGGTCGAAGCGCTCGGCTTCCATCAGCTCATTGTTGAAATACTTGACCGTCTCGTAATTCAGCAGCGAGTCGATCGCCTTGGTGTTGGCCTCGGTGTCACTGTCATTCATTTCGCGGCGGATCGCGATGCGCCAGTCGCTCGCGCGAACCGTGAACCAGGTGTAGATCAACACGGTGACCGCGATGATCGCGACATAAATCCAGCCATAGGCGATCCAGAAGATCACCGCCGTCAGGGCGAATTCCAGGATGGTCGGCAAGGTGTTGAGAATCGTGAAGCGGACGATGCTCTCAATTCCCTTCACGCCACGTTCGATCACCCGCGACAGGCCACCGGTGCGCCGCTCCAGATGGAAGCGCAGCGACAGATTGTGCATGTGCACGAAGGTTCTGTAGCCGAGCTGACGCACCGCATGCTGCCCGACCCGCGCAAACATCGCGTCGCGCAGCTGGTTGAAGCCAAGCTGGAGGATGCGCACGACATTATAGGCCAGCACCAGCATCACTGGTGCGACCAACAGCGCCGGAACATAGTCGGCCGGCTTCAGCTCGCCCGTCAGCGCGTCGGTGGCCCATTTGAAGAAATAGGGCACCAGCACCAGAATCAGCTTGGCGATAACGAGAAACACGGTCGCCCAGACAACACGCGCCTTGAGGTCGGCGCGGTCGCTTGGCCACATATACGGCCACAGGTTCACTAGCGTCCGGAATGTCGTGTCGGGGTTGGCGGAAGTTGATGCCAAGGCACTATCCTTGAAAAATGGTCAGTCAGCGGGACTGCGATCGGCAGCGCCGCAGCAAGAAGTCAAAAGTCCGTTCACCGATTGCGCCAGCGTCCTGAGCGCCGCGCCATCGACCTGATAGAGCGACCGGCGGCTGTCAGGCGTCAACTGCACCAGCCCGGCCTCGACCAGCACCTTCAGGTGCTGTGACACGGTGGACTGGGCAAGATCGAGCTGATCGACAACATCCTTGCAGCAGCATGCCTCCACGTTCGCCAGATGCTGCAATATTTTCAGCCTGGCAGGATGGGACAGCGCAGCAAGCTTTGCCGCCATCGCCTCGCGATCGCAGCCCGGATGCAACGTGTTATGGTTTGAAACGGTATTCATCGTATATCGACGATATACGATGAATGGAATTTTATTTCAAGGTTCGTCGCGCTTGAAATGCCCGAGCGAACTCATGGCTTGGCGGCAGGTTCCGCTTCTGGCGTGACGGATTGATCGCCGATTGCGCTCATGTCCGCCTGTTCGCCTTCCGACGTTTCGCCTGGAACGGCGAACACCTGCCCCGGCCAGATGCGGTTCGGGTCGGCAATCTGATCCTGATTGGCAAGATAGATCGTCGAATAGCGCACGCCGTGCCCGTAGACGCGCCGCGAGATCCGCCACAGCGAGTCGCCGCGCCGGATAATGACGGCCCCCTCGACGCGCTGCAGCGCGGGTGCGGTGAGGTCACCGGCCTCCGTCGCCGCGATTTCCGTCTGCCCGGGTGCCTCTGCCTCCGACTTGTCGGCCGGCGGTTGGCTGCTGGCTGCTGCGTTGTCTTGCGGCTGAGCAACTGGTTGCGGCGCGATGGCGGCAATCGTCTCGCCCGGCTCGCGCTCGAACGGAACGGCAGCACGCGCCACCACGGTACCATCCTTGCCGAGCACATCGGCCCGGATCACATAGCTGCCCACCGGCAGATCGCGCTTGGCCTCGACCAGGAACCGTCCGCCCTCTGACGCACGCGCATCGCCCAACAGGATATCGCCGGCATAGACCCGCACCGAAAGCCCCGGTGACGCCTGCCCGGCAACGAAGATCGTGCCGCCCTCGATTTCCACCGCATCCACACTCACGGTGTGAGTACCGGCTGCTGGCGCTGGCGCAGCGTCGTCTGCCGCCTTGTCCTGCGCAGCGGCTTCGCTCTGCGGTGCAGGTTCTGCGGCTTTCGGCTGATCTTCAGCCGCTGCAGCCTGCTGATCGTCCGCGACTGCTGCCGTCTGCTTTTCTTCGGTTACGGTGGCGTTGTCGCCAGCTTGCTTCCCGGTCGTTGCGGCAGAGTTGTCCTGCGCGACGGTCCCAGCTTCCGTCTTCGGCGCGCCTGCTGGCGCCGTTGCCGGCGCTTGCGGCACGCTGATCAATTCAGCCGGCTGCCCCGGCGCCTCGACCATGGCGAGAACCTGACCGCTGGCATTTTGAGGAATCGAAACGATCGCCGTCTCAATCGACGTGACAGCGCCATCGCCGGAAATTGCCCGCAGCGACAGCTGGTAGTCGCCGGGATCAAGCGGCTTGTCGAACACGGCAACGAAGTCGCCTTCAGGACCGGCATTGCTTGTGGACAGAATGGTGTCGCCCAGCAGGACCTCGACCCTGGCATCCGGGGCCGCCTTGCCGGCGATGACCACCGAGCCATCGGGTTCGACCCGCAGCAAGTCGAAGGTCGGCACGACCAGCCGGTCCTGTTTCTTGTCAGCCTCTGTCGTTGGGTCCGGCTGGGGCGCAGCGGGCTGCGCAGTCGCCTCCGGGGTCTGTTGTTGCTGTGGTGGTTGCGTCTGACCCGGCAGCGTCGCCACCACGGCGGCGTCGCGCCCTAGAAGCGGATCGAGCAATCCGGTATAATAAGCGGTTCCCGTAGCGGCGACGACGCCGCCCGCCACAAACAGAAACGCCCTGAGCCAACCCACCATGATTCCGGTTCCCTTGCCCGAATTTTCCTTGCGTCTAGCCTGTTTTACCAACAGCTACAACAAAAAGCCCAGTGTCACTTGACCAGCCTGGTTAACGTCGCCACCAATCACAGTTATGAACCTGATTCGATCCATCTGTGTGTACTGCGGCTCCTCGCCCGGGCAGGGCGATATTTACATGGAAGCGGGCTATCAGCTCGGCCGTTCCATAGCTGGCGCAGGACTGCGGCTTGTCTATGGCGGCGGCAACAAAGGCGTCATGGGCGCGGTCGCTAAAGGCACCATGGAAGCCGGCGGGCCGGTCACCGGCATCATCCCGCGCTTCCTGATGAACCGTGAAGCTACCGAGGCCGCGCTGACGCGACTTGATGAAACCATCGTCACCGACAACATGCACCAGCGCAAGCACGCGATGTTCGAGAAGTCGGACGCCTTCGTGGCGCTGCCCGGCGGCATCGGCACGCTGGAAGAAGTCATCGAGATCATGACCTGGGCCCAGCTCGGCCGGCATCAGAAGCCGATCGTGTTCGGCAACATCAACGGTTTCTGGAATCCGATGATGACCCTGCTCGACCATATGCGCAGCGAAGGCTTCGTCCACACCGGCCATCTCGTGCAACCGCTGATGATCGACGACGCCAAGGCCATCGTGCCGGCGATCCTTGCCGAAGCTGCGGCGACCGGGACGCCCTCGGAAGGCGACCCTAGGGTTATCGACCGTCTGTGACCTTCGTTCCCGGTCCGTAGAACATCGACCAGGTATAGAGCGCCAGCCCGGCCCAGATCAGCACGAAAGCGACGATGCGCGCCGTGCCGAACGGTTCGCCGAACGCGAAGATCGCGAATGCGGCGACCATGGTCGGCGTCATGTATTGCAGGATACCGATGGTTGATATCCGCAGCGCTTTCGCTCCGAAAGCATAGAGAATCAGCGGGATTGCGGTTGCCGGCCCGGCAAACAGCATCAGCGGAATATTGCTGCCGCCATCGGCGAAGAAATGCCCCTGCCCCGTCGTTTCCAGCCAGATGATATAGATCAAGCTCGGAATCGCCAGAATGATCACCTCCAGGAAGAAGCCCTGGCTCGGCCCGACCGGCAAGGTCTTGCGCAGGTAACCATAGGCGGCAAAGGAGCCAGCCAGGCTCAGCGACACCCACGGCAAACCACCCGCATCGACGGTGAGGATCACCACAGCCGTCACTGCGAGGCCAATAGCGACGAACTGGTAGCGGTTCAGGCGTTCGCCAAGCAGCAGAGCGCCGAGCAACACCGTCACGAGCGGATTGATGTAATAGCCCAGCGCGGTTTCCACAGCGCGGTCGGCCGCGATGGCCCAGACATAGACGCCCCAGTTGACCGTGATGATCGCCGCCGTCACCGCCGCCATTATCAGCGTGCGCGGCTGGCGGAACGCCGCCTTGATGTCAGCCGTGCGTCCCAGAACGAGCAACACGATGCCCGCGACCGGCACCGACCAGATAATGCGATGCGCCACGACCTCCGCCGCCGGGATGAAATCCACCGCCTTCATGTAGATCGGCAGCAGACCCCAAAGCAGATAGGCCGAAACCGCAAACGCAAGGCCGTGGGCCGACGTTTCAGCGTGGGGCTGAACGCCGGATTCGGCACTGGCCGGGTTTGCATGGTCCTGCATGTCAGATTGCCTTCCAGCGGGGCCGATTGGAACGGCACCCGCCTTTGTCGCTTCTAAGCGTTCGTGACAGTGCTTAGCCCGCGCGCAAAACCGCAACCAGCTCAAAATGCTGATGCGACCGTCGAATTCTTTTGATGCGTCGGGTTATTCGGCGGCCACCGCCACCTGCTCGCGGTTCTTCACCAGCTTGTAGATGATCGAGTCCATCAACGCCTGGAACGAGGCGTCGATGATATTTTCGGACACGCCGACGGTGCGCCAGCGCTCGCCAGATGAATCATGAGATTCGATCAGAACGCGCGTGGTCGCCTCGGTACCGCCATTGAGGATACGCACCTTGAAGTCGGTCAGCGTCAGATCGTCGATCTCGTGCTGGTACTTGCCGAGGTCCTTGCGCAGCGCGATATCGAGCGCGTTGACCGGACCATCGCCCTCGGCGACCGACATCTTTTCCTCGCCATCGACAATGATCTTCACGATCGCTTCCGAAACGGTCTTGATCTGCCCGACGGCGTCGTAGCGGCGCTCGACCATGCAGCGGAACGATTCGACGTGGAAGAACGCTGGCACCGCACCCAGGGTGCGGCGCGCCAGCAGCTCGAAGCTCGCATCCGCGCCCTCATAGGCGTAGCCCTGCGCCTCGCGCTCCTTGACCAGCGTGATCAGCGTATCGAGTCGCGGATCGTCCTTGGCCACCGTAATGCCGCGCCGCTTCAGTTCGGCGATGAAGTTGGACTTGCCGCCCTGATCCGACACCATGACCCGGCGCGTGTTGCCCACGGTTTCCGGCGGCACATGCTCATAGGTCTCAGGCTCCTTCAGCAGCGCCGAGGCGTGAATACCTGCCTTGGTCGCAAAGGCCGAGCCGCCGACGTAAGCGGCCTGAAGGTTCGGCGCGCGGTTGAGAAATTCGTCAAAGCTGTGCGACAGCCGCGAGATTCCGGCCAACGCCTCGTGCGAAATGCCGGTGACGAAGCGCTCGGCAAACGCCGGCTTGAGCATCAGCGTCGGCAGGATGGTGATGAGGTTGGCGTTGCCGCAGCGCTCGCCAATACCGTTCAGAGTTCCCTGAATCTGGCGCACCCCGGCATCGATCGCGGCAAGCGAATTCGCCACTGCCTGCCCGGTATCGTCATGAGCGTGGATGCCGAGATTGGCGCCCGGAATGCCCGCTGCAATCACCTTGGCGACGATATCGCGCACTTCCGACGGCTGGGTGCCGCCATTGGTGTCGCACAGCACCACCCAGCGCGCGCCGGCATCGTAGGCCGCCTTGGCGCAAGCCAGCGCGTAATCCGGGTTGGCCTTGAAGCCATCGAAGAAATGCTCGCAATCGACCATCGTCAGCTTGCCGGCGGCAACCGTCGCTTCCACCGACGTGGCGATCGAGTCGAGATTTTCGTCGTTGGTGCAGCCGAGCGCGACGCGGACATGGTAGTCCCAGCTCTTGCCGACGAGGCAGATCGCATCCGCCTTCGACTGAATCAACGCGACGATACCGGGATCGTTCGACACGGAAACGCCGGCGCGCTTGGTCATGCCAAAGGCGACGAAGGTCGATTTCCGCGTCCGCTTCTTGGCGAAGAACGCCGTATCGGTCGGGTTTGCGCCGGGATAGCCACCCTCGACATAATCGAAGCCGAAATCGTCCAGCATGTCAGCGATGACGATCTTGTCCTCAACCGAGAAGTCGACGCCGGGCGTCTGCTGGCCGTCCCTCAAGGTCGTGTCGTAGAGATAGATGCGTTCGCGTGTCATGCTTTGCCTGCAAATTTGTCGGTAGCGTAGATCAGCCGGTCGAGGATGCCGGGTTCGGAATAAGCGTGCCCCGCCCCCTCGATCAGAAAGAATTCCGCGTCGGGCCACGCCTTGGACAACTGCCAGGCATAGGTCGCCGGACACGGCATGTCGTAGCGGCCATGGACGATCAGCCCCGGAATGCCTTGCAGCGTGTGGGCGTCACGCAGCAACTGGCCTTCCTCCAACCAGCCGCCATGGACGAAATAGTGATTTTCGATGCGCGCGAAGGCGAGCGCGAAATGATCCTCGCCAAACTTGTCGCTGGTGTCCGGCTCCGGCATCAGCGTAATCGTCTGGCCTTCCCATGTGCTCCACGCCACAGCGGCCTCGATCTGCGCCGCCTTGTCGTCGCCGGTCAGGCGCTTGCGATAGGCCGCCATCATGTCACCGCGCTCGGCTGGCGGGATCGGCGCCTGAAAACGCTCCCACTTGTCCGGAAACATCTGCGAGACGCCGAACTGGTAGTACCAGTCGAGTTCGGCCTTGGTCAGCGTATAGATGCCGCGCACCACCAGTTCGCTGACGCGGTCGCGATGGGTTTGCGCATAGGCCAGCGCCAGCGTCGAGCCCCACGAGCCGCCAAACACCAGCCACTGCTCCGCCCCGATCATGACGCGCAGGCGCTCAATGTCGGCTACCAGATGCCAGGTGGTGTTGGCCTCCAGCTCCGCATGCGGTGTCGAGCGGCCACAGCCACGCTGGTCAAACAGAATGACGTCATACAGCTTAGGATCGAACAGACGCCGGTGGACGGCTGAGAAGCCGCCGCCGGGGCCGCCATGCAGAAACACCGCCGGCTTCGCGCCCTTGGTGCCGACACGCTCCCAGTAGATCACATGGCCGTCACCGACATCGAGATGCCCGCTCTCGAACGGCTCGATTTCGGGATAGAGCGTGCGCAGGCTCATAATTGCAGTCCTCGTGTCGGCCAGATGTCGGTGTCGTGATCCGGATGCTGGAACGAGATGATCGCTTCCTGCCGGCGGGTGGCGTCTTCCGCCAGCGGACGCTTCGGCGCGTCAAAGATCTGCTCGACCCACGGGATCGCCGAACCGGTATTGACCTGCACCTGCGGGGCAAGGTCGGAACGGTCGTCGAACGCGCCGATGGCGATCTCGATACCGCCGGGATAGCGATAGGTCAGCGGCGTGCCGCAACGGTTGCAGAAGCCGCGCTCGATGTTGACCGACGACTGGAAATAGCTCGGCTCCTCGCGCGTCCACTCGAGGCCGTCCAGCGGCACCGTCACCAGCGGGCCAAAAAACCCGCCGAAGGCCTTCTGGCACATCCGGCAATGGCAGATCGAGGCCCTGCCGAGCTGGCCGCGAATGCGGAAACGAACTGCCCCACACTGGCAGCCGCCTGTTCTCACCGTCTCACTCATGTCTGCTTCTCCGGTGGCCACTGATCCGTGTCATGGTCGGGGTGCTGGAAACTCTCCACCTCAGCCAAATA
>JBEBXE010000061.1:0-13178 GCA_040391705.1 Aerobium aerolatum | reverse complement strand
GCTTGCCGCCGATGCCGCCGCCGGCGTTGGTCTGCTCGACGAACAGGTCGACGGCTTCCTTGAAGCGTTCGCCATTGGCGCCGAAACGACCGGTCAGCGGCGCGAAGAAGCCAAAGGTCACCGACTCTTTCGACTGCGCCATGGCCGGGGCTGCGGCACCGTGCAGCACGCCGAGGGCGGTGACGATGGCAAGGCCGGTGCGACCCAGCCAGTTCATACGACTTTTCATGGTTGTTCCCTTATTTTCTTGCTTGGATGCGTGTGAGCCCGCGTGCCTGAAGACACGCGGGCCAGCGGATTACGCGAGGCGCAGCGTCAGCGGCACGCCCGGGCTGGTCCAGGTCTTGACCGCAGCAAGTTCCATCTCGGTCTCGCCCGAGATGATCTCGCCGCAATAGGACAGCTCGAACGGCTCCGGCGACACGTCGTCGCCGTAGTAGATGCAGATCTGCTGGCGCGGGCCGTAGAAGCAGACCGATCCGCCAGCAGTGCCCTTGGCGGCACGGCGCTCGGCGCAGATTTCGGTCAGGGTCTGCGGCTTTTCATTCGGCATCACCACCGGCAGGCAGAAATACATCAGATCGCCGACGATCTTGCCGTGCTGGGCGATGCTGGTGACCGGCAGTATCTTGCGCAGCGCTTCGGCGACGGCAGGATAGCGGTCTTCCCAGATCTCGATGGTGCAGGTGTCGCGCCCGGCCATGCTCAGGATCAGTTTCATTGCTTGGCTCCCTGCTCGAAACCTTCGGCATTGCGCGTGCCATAACCGGCGCGCATGAACCCTGTGCAGACACCCCATGGGAAAGCTGCATCGAGCCACACATGGATACGGTTGGCATAGGCCAGCGCCGCATCGGTCAGCCGCTGCAACTCACCCAGATCCGTCGCGGTCTGTGCAACCGCGATGTAGGTCCGGATCAGTTCCGAGGCGTGATCAAGGCCGAAAAGCTCGAAGAAGCCCGCCTTGCGGCTGACCAGCTCGGAGATCATCACCTTCAGGGTCGGCAGGTCGGTCTCGGGACGATCGCACATCAGGTGGATCACCCACATCGTCTCGTCCGCCAGCGAACGGGCGGTGCCCTCGGCGAAAATCAATGGGGTCAGATACTGCCCCCGCGATCCCACGCCGCGCGAGCTCTCGCCGCGCGACAAGATGCGAATCTCCTCTGGCTGCTCCAGCCAGATGGCCTCGCATTCGCGCCCGAACAGCGCGATTGCCTCGTCAATAGTCATTGGTCCTCCGCAAGATCGAGAGCCGGCTTTACCCGGACTGTTTAGTACTCAACAAAATTGTTAATTGCCTTCTGCGGACTTGGCAAGTGGCATTTTGAGGCCGGGAGCGGCAGCCGCGCGCTAGGGTGCCAACGTTAACTGGTGCAGTGAAACCGTGCAGGTGTAACGTAGAGGGGACAAAGTAAAAGCTGCCGCCGCGATTGGGCGGACGCAACCACTGAGCGGGCGCTGGATGGCGCGGAATGGCTGTGCGCCAGTTTGTTCTTCCGCGCACGGATCAACTCAATTTATTTTGTTAAGTAGTAAATTTTACCTGGGCTTTTGGATCGTCTATCCAGATCCGTGGCGTAAGTCCGCAAGCCTGCCGTTGGCTTCCTCAGAGAGATTGATCCTGCCGGATTTCAGGCAGGGCGGCGAACGGATCGATGGCCGAAACGCCAAGCGGCTCGAAGTGCCGGAGGTTCCGGGTCAGGACGGTCAAACCATGCACGCGCGCGGTGGCGGCGATGGCGATGTCTTCAAAACCCGACTGATGGGCGCGTGCAGCGTCGAGGATCTGGCCGGCTGCGCGGGCGCATCTCAGGTCGAACGGCAGCAGCTTTTCGGCATAAAGGTATTCGATGCTCTCCCACCATTCCGTCAGCCGGCGGGCCTTGGTGGTGGCGCCTTCCCGTTCGGCCTTGGCGATCCCTGATCGAACCTCGGCGGCGGTGATCACCGACAAAAACAGCTGTGAACTGGCCGTGTCGAGCCATTCGACCAGTGCGTCGGCACCGGGACGTTTCGACGGCGCCAAAGCTGAGATGACGTTGGTATCGACCAGGAACATCAGAGGTCGACAGCGCGGCCGGGCTTGTTGCTCCGCGACGGGATATCGCCTTCGTCGCCGGGAAACGCCGCCAGCAGCCGGCCGAAGCTCGGGACATGCGAAAGCTTTTCGTATTCCTCAAAGGACAACACGACGGCTTCCTTTTTCCCATGCCGGGTGATGATCGCCGGATTGCCACGGACGGCTTGATCGACAACGGCCGACAGGGTCGCCTTGGCGTCCTTGAGCTGGATTTCTCTCATGTCGACCTCTGCAAATGACTACACTAGTCATATAGCAAGCCGCGGGCGACGCAACAAGAGCGGCCACGTCATGAGGTCGGGGCGGGAACCACAAGAACATCGCCGCTTGCGCCAGCCAGAATCTTTCGCGTGACGCTTCCGACCAGATATTGCGCGACAGCATTGAGGCCCTGCGTGCCGATCGCCACGAGATCGACCGTGCGTCGGCGCGACGCATTGAGCAGGGTGATGGCAGCATGGCCGTGGACAATTCTGGCTCGCGTCCGGGGTGGCAGACGTCCGCTCTCGCCATAGGTCGAGATCACAAGTTGGCGCGCTTCCTGGGCTTTTGCCGCGCGATAACGTTCAATTTCGGCTTGTGGCGTACCCGTTTTCAACATCGCCTGTTCAAATGCGAGCGGGATTTCCACCGTATGGATGAGTTCCCGCGTGGCGGTGGGCGACACTTTGGCTGCCCAGAGCGCGGCGGCTTGCGCGTGAGCTGAAAAATCGACGCCGACAGCGATGTGTCTGTAGGGAGCGGCGGATGTGGAGCGAACGACGAGCACGGGACACGGAGCGTATCGGATGACGCGGTCGGCGGTCGAGCCCAGCACCTTCTCTCGCAGGGTCTTGGCGATTCCCGGACCGATGACGATCATATCAGCACCGCAGGAGACGGCCAGACGCTGGATCAGGTCGTACGGTTTTCCCGCTTCAATATGGATCTGCGCGGGATTCGGGGCGTTTCCAAGCAGGGACTGCAACCGCGTGGTTGCCTGGTGCTCAAGCATCCCGGTGATGGCAGTGGAATCGACGGAAGTCGGAAGATTTGCGTCGCGAAACGGCATGTCTTCCATAACATGGATGCCGATCAGTTGGGCTCCATGTTCAGTCGCAAGTTGAACCGCGCGGTCGGCGACGTGCGTGCTGTCATCTTCCAGCGCCAACGCAACCAATATTGTCCTTATTGGCATATCACGTTCCTTGTTGGTGAGAAGGTGAACGCACGGCAACAACGCACCGCGCGCTCAGGGATCATGGCATGACCAGGATCGAATTTGCGATGCTGAAATAGATCAGCACGCCGGTCGCATCCGCTATCGAGGTGACCAGCGGCGTGCTCGCCGTGGCCGGGTCAAGGTTGAACCTGCTCAGGATGAAGGGCAGCAGCATTCCGATGAGGCTGCCGACGATGACGATCAGGATCATCGACATGGCAATGACGATGGCAATGTCCCACCCGCCGCGCACGACGCCAATGACCGCGATTGCCGCCGCCATGCTGATGCCGAGAAGGATGGCCACCATCAGTTCACGGCCCAGCACACGGCTCCAGTCGGAGACACCAATATCTCCCGTCGCCAAGGCGCGGATCATCAGGGTCGCGGACTGAGAGCCGGCGTTTCCACCGGACGCAATCAGGATCGGAAGGAAGAACATCAAGGTCAGATGCGCGGCAATGGTGTCTTCAAAATGGGCGATACCGGCCCCGGAGAAGATGTTTCCAAACACCAGCAGCAGCAGCCACGTGATCCGCGCCCGGTAGAGCATGGATATTGTCGCCGCCCCAACACTGGACTCCAAATTGGTGACGGTTCCGACCCGGTGGAAGTCCTCTGTCGCCTCGGCCTCCATGACGTCCATAGCATCGTCGTGGGTGATAATGCCGACGAGACGTCCGTCGGCGTCGACCACCGGCAGGGCGATGACGTCATAGTGGGCGATCTTGCGCGCTGCGTCCTCAACGTCGTCATCGACTTTCACCGCATGGGTGTTGGTCTCCATGATGTTGGCGACCTTGGCGCGGGCGGGTGCCGTGATGAGGTCTTGCAGCCGGACCGATCCGAGCAGGGTCCTGTCCTGGTCGATGACATAGGTGCGGTAGATCGTTTCCTTGTCAGGCGCTTCGAGGCGCAGAACCGTCAACGCCTTGGTGGCGCTGAGATCAGGCGACAGCGCGGCGTAGTCGGATGTCATGATCGCGCCCGCCGTTCCTTCGTCGTAGGACGCGAGGCGGCGAATGTCTTCCCGTTCGGCCTGCGCCAAAGCCGGCATCAGCGCGTCACGCTGCTCGTCGGAGAGTTCTTTGTAGAGGTCTGCCCGATCGTCCGGGCTCATTTCCATGACGATTGCGGCGAGCGCTACCCGCGGGGTGACGGTTGCCAGCAATGTCTGGAAATCGTGATCCAGATAGCCGAATACGTCGGCCTGTCTGGGGACCGGCGCTTGCAGCAGGATAGTCCAGGCGAAAGCAGGGTCGAACTCCTGCAACGCCTCTGCAAGGTCGGCCGGGTGTTCCGCAGCCAGGGTCGCCAAGACGTCAGTTGCGGTGCCGTTGCGGAGAACGTCCCGAATGTTTTTGATTTTGGTCTGCATCTGCGCCTCCATCGTGCCAGGCCATGTGTGGTGCAAAAGCAACGCGATGTCACCCGATTGGACACGATCTGCGGGCCGAATGCTGGGGAACACCGGTTCGAAGCCGCATCTGACCTTCTCTGTCCCCATTTGAACGGCCCCGGGCAGGCTTGAACTGGCGAAACTCTGCCGAACCGGCTGCCGCCGTTTCCCTGTGGTGCGCACGGTTGCCAGATATGTCTATGTTATGCGCGATAGCCGAATCGTCGAGGAAGGGCAGACGGCTGATCACACGCAAAGGCGGCTGCCTGTCGGCAGCCACCACATCACCACCTCTTCTCAACCGGTGACACGAACTCGAACAGGATGGACGCACTCATGCGAAACGGATCGCCTACGCAAGGCGGATCACCGCTCATGCTTTTCATTGCGATAGCGGTGACGGTGGTGATGCTCGTCGGCACGTTTCCGGAATATGCGCTGGGCACCGTTGTCCCGTTCATGGACCGTGGCGGTCCGCTGAATGCCGGCACCGTCGGCATCTACACCTCGATCATGTTCCTGGCTGCCGGGCTGATGTCCCTGATCATGGGAAAGCTTGTCGACACCTATCCGCCTGTGCCGCTGTGCGTCCTTCTGTTTGTGACAGTCGGTTGCGTGATGATCACCCTGCCTTCGTTGAGCACGAGCGCGCATTTCGTGCTGTTCAGTGTGGTGGGTGGCGGGTTTCTTGCGCTCTCAAACCCGCTGACGAACCGGATCATCCGTCTCCACGTGCATCTGAAAAGTCGCCCCTGGGTCGTGGGCTGGAAGTCGGTTGGCCCGCAACTTGGCGCCCTCGTCGCCGGTCTGGTTTATGCCCTGAGCGGGAGCGGCTGGCGTGAAGCCAGCTATGGCAGCGCCATGGCGTTCTTTGTTCTGGCAGGCGTGTTTGGCGTCGGGCTCGGATATTTGCTGAAGCCGATCGTTGGTGTCCCGTCAGAGCCACGGGTTGGCGTCCAGGCGCGCCCCGGCAAACCGGATAACTCTGTCGTCTATTGGCTGATTCCGTTCTCATTCTTCACCAGCGGCGCAATTGCCACCGTGGGCGCCTATGTGCCGGTCTTCGCCCACGAAATCCTTGCCTTCGAGCCGGGCCGGGCCGGCGTCGCGGCTGCCGTTGTGGCGCTGGCAAGCATTTTCGGCCGCGCGATCTGGATCGGCGCATGCCGATGGGCCCCGCCGATCCGTCTTCTGATGATTGGCAGCCTGTTGGCGTCGCTCAGCGCGACCGGGCTGATTGCAGCGCCGTTCGTCGGCGAATGGGTGTTCTGGCTGTCGCTGGTGGCGATCGGGCTGACGGCGATGGGAATGTCGCCGCTCGTGCAGGTGATTGTTATCGAGGCGTCCAGCCCGGCCCGGATTGGGCGGTCCTCGGCGCTGATCGGAGTGGGCATGTATGGCGGCTTTGCCTTTCAACCGGTCTTCATGGCGCAGGTCATGAAACTGGTCGGTTTCGCCAATTCGTGGGCCGTCATGGGCGTGAGCAATCTGCTGGGGATCGCGGTGCTGGCTTTGTACGGATGGAGCAGAAACCGCGCGCCGATCCCGCCCTTTGGCGATCAACACGCTTCATCGGAAGCTGGAACGGGGAGTTGAAGATGAAACTCTCACGTATCAATGCGGCCCGTTCAATCATCCGGTGCCTGACACCGGGGGCTGGATTTCTATCGGGTCAAGAAGGTCGGCGAAGTTGGTGCGCAGGAGCAACTCGTCACCCTCGTCCGGTGTGTGGATGAAGATGTCGCCGCGATATTTCTCGATCCAGTGATGGCCCGAGCCATGCAAACGCAGGTAGTCTCCGATCAGTTGGATCGTGGAATAGCCCAGACCCTCATGCAGTAGAAATTTCATCTGGGATCACCGATTGACCGCTGCTCATGGCTTGGGTGCTGACTGACCTTTCGCATCGAACTGCTTTAGATAAGCGATCACATTGGCAATTTCCTGATCTTTTTTAAGGCCCGGAAACATCATTTTCGTGCCTGGCACCACCTGACTGGGCGCACGCAGATATGACGCCAGCGTCGCCTCGTCCCAGACAAGGCCGGAATTCTTGTTGGCGGCAGAATAGCTGTAACCCGGATACACGCCGGCCGGACGGCCAATGATCCCGTTGAGCACCGGACCAACCCCGTTTGTGGCGTCGGGGCCAACCTTGTGGCAGGCCATGCATCGCTTGAACACCGACGCACCGGCAGACGCATCACCGGCAGGCGAGGCGTTCTGCGCATGCGCGGCGCCGCTGGCGGTGAGGCCTATGGCTGCCAAAATGATTGCGATCGATCTCATGTCGGGCGTTCCTGTGTTCACCGGGCCGACCCCGGCACCGACCAGCAAGTCCCATCCAGATATGCCCGTCAAACGAAATTATCGAGCCGTTTACTGCATAATTATTGCACAATGCCAGAGCGTCTCAACTGCAGTTCTGACGCGTCGGCACGCAGGTCGGTCGGCGTCATTTCGAAGCGGCGCCGGAAGGTGCGGTTGAAGTAGGACAAGTCGCCAAAGCCGCAACTGTGCGCGACCGCGGCAATCGTCGGAGCAAACCGCCCCGGATCAACCAGCAGGCGATGGGCCATGTCCAGCCGTCGGGCGAGGACAAAATCCGTGAACGTCGTCTCCGTTTCATGGAACAGCTTGCGCAGGTAGCGCGTCGAGATGCCATGGCGCGCGGCGACGCTGCCGACGGTCAGTTCCGCCTCGCTCAGACGTCGTTCAATCTCGGCCTTGATGGCGTGCAGCCGGGCAGAGCGAACGCCGGCCCGATCCGGCGCGTTTGTCTGGTTGCGGGCTATGGCTGCGATGAGGTCGCGAATATGGTTGGCCGCGCACGGACCAAACGAACCGAGGCTCGGGTCGGAGCGTGCCCGTATCAGGTCGACATAGCCGAGCAGCAGTCTGAGCAGGTCGCTCTGGCCTGGCACCACGGTCATCGACAGGTCCGAGCAGCCCCCCAGAAGTGGTGCCAACGTGTCGGCGGGAACCGAAATATTGGTGAACCGTGTCCGTTTTTGGGAGCGAATGGCGCTGCATTCTGCTCCGCGTAAGAAGATGGCGTCGCCAGCGTCCAGCACATGCTCCTTGCCGCATTGGACGATATGGAGGGGCGCGTCGGCGGTCACGATGAACACCATATCGGCGATATCGTCGGCAATCAGTCGCTTGTTGCGTGCGATCCGGACGGGGGTGGCGGTCACGGACGCCAGCGCGGCACCGGGCAGCGCGCAAAACGTGCCCTCTGCGTGAAACGGCGCGTCTTGCATCGCCTCAATGTCGAGGCGCACCATCTTCTGGCCGAACACTTCACGCCAAACCGGTAGCCGCTCCGGGGCGGGGAGAGAGGCGGTCGACACAGTCGCAGCCCAGCCGGAAGAACCCTGTTCGTTCACGTTCGCCTCCGTCCACGTGCCGACAACGATGCAACAGACCTGTCGCAGCGTCAATTCAGGTCCGCCAGGTCCGCATTCCGGTTCCGCCCAATCCAAGACGTGCCGTTATCAATGTGGCAGTCTGTCGGCTTTCGCGGGAGGATGACGTGCGGCAGACCAAACCCAAAGCGACCGGTTTCAGAAGAAGTTTGTCCCGAGCCTTGCTCACCATAGCCATGAGTGTGCTGGCATACGGACTCAGCCCGTCACCTGCCCGCGCGCAGGGCGAAGATCAGCCGCGCTGGTTCGACACCAGCTTTTCGAACAAGACGGCCCTCGTTTTTGGCGTTCCTGAAAGCGACTACGTCGTCCTGTGGTTTCAATGCCAGCAAGGCAAGCCCGTGGTGAGCGTCGGGGTGCAGGACGAAGAAAGCAACGCCGATGAGGGCGACCTGATGCTGGTTCGTCTGGCGGCGAACGGCGAGGCAATCGAGTTTTCCAATAAGGTCCGCCTCAACCATGAGTCCGGCGGCATCGAGATCGACGGGGCCCTGCCCCTCGACCCGACAATGCGGCGTATCCTCAGCGCTACGGATAGGCTGGAGATTGTCGTCGACGGGCATACGCAAAACTACGACATGGCCGGTGCAGCCGAACCGGCGGCGCGGATGATTGCGGCCTGTGATGCGCCAAGGCCGGTCGACGATCTCGACGTAACCGTCACCAACAAGGCCCGGCTGCCGTTGCAGAGCTTTGCCTATTCGGAAGCTGGCGTGAACGATTTCGACAGTGACGGCTTTGGCTATGAGCCGCTTGCACCCGGCGAAAGCCGGACATTCACCATTCCCAATGGGCGTACTATGTGCAGCTTCGACGTGTCGGTGCTCTTCGAGGAGGAGGACGAGGAGTGTTGCAGCATGGGGGCGCCAGCCGGCACGCAGAACTTGTGTGAGAACAGCGAGTTCATCGTTCATGACCAGACTCCCTGATCTCAAGCTCGCCGGCGCGGGGATCGGCATCCTGCTGGCCTTTGGCTGTTGGGCGGTGCCGGCAAAGGCAGAAACCGTGCCTGCAAGTTTCGACTGCGCCAAGGCAGGCAATGCCGTCGAAAAATTCATCTGTTCGCAGGCCGTGTTGCGCTGGCATGACCTCGCGCTGTCGCGCAGCTATGCGGCGGCAAAGGCTGCTGCTGGTGGGGCAGCGCGCGACGATCTGGTGCTCGACCAGCGCGACTGGGTCCGGGAACGTGACCGCCGCTGTATCGCGGATAGGACGTTCAAGGAACTGTCCGGCCCCGCCTCGGCGCTGGGCACCCAAGCCTATGCTTGCCTGGATAGCGTCTATCTCGAGCGGCGTCGCGACTTGCAGGACCTTGCTTTTGCGCCCCTGACGCCCACAACCATTGCCGAGATCGATCTTCACCCCATCGCGGTGGCCCGGCCCGAGATTGCCACGGGAAGTCGGCCACGTATCACGGGGATCGAGCCATCGTCCGACGGCGCGCTGATCGCGATCCTGCTGCCCAGCCTCGAACTCGATTTTCCCGACCAGATATGGTTGTACCGGGTAGCCGACGGTCGAATGGTTCCGGCGACCCCACCCCCCAATCTGACCCCTCCGCCGCATCCCGATGGTTCCGTCGCCGCGATCAAAGCACTGGCGTGGCAGGGCGAGACGCTGTATGCGCGCGTCGCAATATGGACCAGCGACGGCGAAGGCGAGGAAGGCACCACCGCCGTTTACGCCGCGACGATGGCCGGCAGCAGCCAACTGGACGAGGTGCCGGACGACGTCTATGTCTTGCTCGACGATGCAGGCCAACCCGGCATGGTTGGACAGGACGAGGTCCCAGAGAGCGATTGGGACATCCTCGACACCATGCGCGGCAATCGCGATTTCCTCGCCTGGGCCTACGATCTTGGCCACGGCACGGTCGAGTTGAGGATGCGCAAACGGATGCCCGATGCGCCGACCTATCTGGTGGCTTGGGGCTCGTGGGGCCTGTGGCAATACCTTTTTGATCCGGACCGCGCGCAACTTGCCTACGCCGCCGATACCGGCATCACCCTCTTTGACATGGCAACGCACGGCGACCGCCGCATCGCAGGCACCTCGCAAGGCGACCAGCCCTATGCCATCTCAGCCGATCAAAGCCTGTTCATCTGGTCGACGCACAACCAGTGCGGCGACGAATTCCTGACCGAACAGGACGAGAGCGAGCCTGAACGCTTCTGCCTCGCCCACCTTCCAACAGCGGAGGCAAGCAAGTGATGCGCACCCTGCTTGCCATGCTCTGTTTCGCAGTGACCCCAGCCTTTGCGGCGGATGAGGGGCGCGGCATCGGCTATGCGGCCACCGGTCCGGCCTTCGACCTTCCAGCCGGCATGAGCGTCGAGCAGTTGGAGTTGCACATCGCGTTGAACTCCGTCCGGCTTGCCTATGTGTTCAAGACGTCGACCAATCAAACCGTCCATTTCAGCTTCGCCCTGCCCGACATGCCGGTCGACGCCAGCCCGGATGCCATTGGCCTCGGCGATACGACTGACGGGCTGCGGGCTGATAGGCAGCCGACCAACTATTTGAACCTCGCCGTGCGCGTGAACGAGAGGTCACAGCTGCTGACGGGTCATGGTCGTGCGCTGTTCGACGGACACGACGTGACCCGGCGATTGCTCGAGGACGGCGTGCCGTTGCTTTATGGCGTCGACGGCGACGCGCCATGGTCGCAACTTCCGTCGGCTGTACAGGCGACGCTTGAAGCAGACGGCTTGCTCGCCGTGGATGCTGCCCAATGGAGCTATCAGGCCAGTTTTGAATGGGAGTATGCCTTCGAGCCGGGAGAAACCCGCCTTGAGGTGAGCTACACGCCCGTTGCCCATTACTGGAGCGACATCACGCTTGACGCTTTTCCGGAGATCGAGCCTGACGGTTCTGGCACCCGCGCCTATTGCATCGATGATGCCGTGCGCCGAGCCTTTTCCCGCAAGCCATCTTTTGAGCTCTACACCGTCACGCATCTTTCTGCCCCCTCGCCTCGATTGCCCGTCGGTCACTATCGGCTGGTGGTCGACAAGGGTGCCGCCGCCAATCTGGCCGCATTCTGCCCGCTGGCGGCGAAGAAAACCGCACCCACGACATTCGAATGGACAGCCACGAATTTCACCCCCGGAGATGAAACCGGCGCCCTGTTCTTCATCGACCCCGCCGCTGAGCCAGAATGAGGAGGAAAATATGATCCGATACATGATCCTCATGGCGGGCATGTACCTCGCGACAGCGTCCGCTTCGCTGGGAGGCCCCAGCTTCGATTGCACCAAAGCGACAAGCCAGATCGATCAGGCGATCTGCGCCTGGGACACGGTTGGTTCGCTCGATGTGGAGATGGCGGCGGCGTATCAGGCTGCATTGACCGTACAGGCCGATGACGACGAACGAACGCTGGTCGAGCAAGATCACCAGCGCTGGTTGACTGCGCGCGACGAACAGTGCGCGCTTGATACGGTCAAGCCGGATCCAGGCAGCGAAGAGGGCCTCAGCCCGCAAGAGTTCGGCCAGCTCCTGTGTCTGCAGGACGTCTATGCCTCGCACATTGCCCATCTCGAAGACATGGTGCCGCCGCCGCTTGTGCCCACCGCCGACCGATGGACCGGGAAGTGGACCGGCAGTGGCGAGGGCAATTTGGCGGTTACCATCCGGCGCGGCACAGCCAAGCCGGACTATCTGGTGATCGACCTTGTCACGGCCGCCCAAGGTTGTTCGGGCGCGGTGACGCTTTACGGCAAGCCGGAAGGCGCTGTGGTGTTGGGCGAAAGTTACGATCCGGACAATCGCGATATCCCCGTTTGTCGCGTCGAGCTTTCGTTCGACGACACGGGCGTCCTGGCCACCGAAGTGGCCGGACCCTGCACCTTCTATCACGGCGCAGCCTGCGGTTTTGACGGCACGCTCACGCGGGATGAGTGACGGTCATGTCTGACTTGATTTGGTGGCAATGGAGAGCAGCATGCACATGAATCCGATTATCGTCGCAGCCGTGCTGTTTGGCGTCGTTCAGCCTGGTCCGGCAGCGGCGCAGATCGCCGCCGACGAGCAGGAGTTCCAGCAATTGGTGGCAGCCCTCAAAGCCGATGACGCCGAGCGGCTCTCCGCTATCGCAACCTGCATCCGACAGGGCATCGGTGCCAACCCGACCGGAGCCGCCCAGTTCATGGGCGTGCCGGTGGATCGCGCGGCGGAAGCCTGGTGCACGCGGATGACGAACGGCATCGTGAACGGCCAACTTAGCCTGGACGACGTCAACGGGCTCAATGACGGAACCGTCACGCCTGCTGCCCGCGACGTGCTGACAACGGTGTCCGACGGAAAGTAGCTGCTGCATATTTGCTGTTCCTGAAAGTTTTCCGCAATTTCGGGAACGCTCCTGGCCACCGCTCATCCAATGAGCAGGAAGGGGATGCAACGAATGCATCATCCGGTCCGCACAGCATGGGTGATTGCCGGGTGACACGCTCGCAGTTCTCAGGCGTGTCACCACAGGAGACGACTTATGCTCAACACTGCATTTGCCCCCGCCTTGAACAATGAGGAGATGAAGGCGTCCGATCGTATCCGGCTTCGGCTGACCAAGGCCGGACAAGCGTTTCGCGCCAACGACAACATTGCGGACTTCATCGAAGACGGCGACCTTGACGAACTACGCGGCGAAGTTGCCGAGCGAATGCACGAGGTTTTGCGCGCGCTGGTGATCGACACCGGCAACGATCACAACACCGCCGATACCGCCCGCCGCGTCGCCAAGATGTTCGTCAACGAGGTGTTTTCCGGTCGCTACCAGGCCGCGCCTTCGATCACGGCTTTTCCGAACGTGTCCCGGCTCAATGAGTTGATGATCGTTGGCCCGATCACGGCGCGCAGCGCCTGCTCGCACCATCTGTGCCCGATCATTGGCAAGGTCTGGATCGGCATCCTGCCCAGCGCAGACTCCGACCTGATCGGGCTCTCCAAATATGCCCGGCTCTGCGACTGGATCATGAGCCGTCCGCAGATCCAGGAGGAGGCGGTGGTCATGCTCGCCGATGAATTGGAGGCCCGCATCAGGCCTGACGGGCTCGCGATTGTGATGGAGGC
>JBEBXE010000060.1:0-13290 GCA_040391705.1 Aerobium aerolatum | reverse complement strand
GGAACGATCTGGCCGGGCTGGAGATTGCGGTATCCGACCGGACGGCCCGCCAGCAGGCCGAAAAACTCGAGCGCCGAAAAGTAGAAATCCTCGTGCAGTCCCTCGCGCAGCGACAGCACCTCGTCGCCCACCCCCAAATCCTCATCGATGACCGGCAAGGTGACGGAGATCAGCAGTTCCTGAAAGAACGGCTCCTTTTCCCACGTCGCATTGGCAAGCGCGGCCATGGTCTGGTGGAACAGTTGCTCGTAGTCGGTGTCCAGTGGCTGAGCGTGGCCATCCACGACCAGCCAGCCACAGGGCGACAGCACGGTGTTGCGCGCGTAATCCTGATGCACGCGATTGGGCGCTGCGATGGCCAACTCGATTTCGCGCCCGTCCGCATAGGTCAGGTAGACGGCATAAACCGGCAACGCGTCGCTCTCGGCGCCTTCGACAAACTCGACAGCCACGTTCGGAAACATCGCCGACAGCGGATAGCTTTCCAGCAGGAAGCGCCTTGCGCCAGCCTGCGGGTGACGTGGCCAGACGATGCGTGCGCGCACCAGCCCGTCCGTATCGATCTCTTCACGGAAAGCCACGACGAGCGGCTTATAGGCCGAATGGCAGCGCGCCTTGATGCCACGCGCAGCAAATGCGGCTTCGGCTGCGCGGCGGGTCGGCGTGTCGTCAAAAGTCCACGTCTCGACGGTCGCGGCGGAAAGCGTTTCGCCAAGCTCGCGCAGAGTGGGAGTGAAGGACTTTTCAAACAGGATCAACGGTTGGTTCTCCCGGTCGGATCGAGCAGATCGCGCAGCCAGTCGCCTATGAGGTTGAGTCCAAGCACCATCAGAAGGATCGCCATGCCGGGCACGACGGAAATCCACCAGGCCGTCTGCAGATAGGTGCGTCCGTCAGCCAGCATGCCGCCCCACGATGGGATGGTCGGGTCGACACCCAGGCCAAGGAAGGTCAGCGAGCTCTCCAGCAGGATGTTGTTGGCGACATTGAGGGTCATCAAAACGATGACCGGCCCCAGCAAATTGGGCAGCACGTGGCGCATGATGATGTTGCGGTCGGCAACGCCAATGGCGCGGGCGGCCAGCACAAATTCACGTTCGCGCAGCGACAGCACCGAGGCGCGCACGAGACGCGCATACTGCACCCACTGGCTGACAATCAGCAGGATGATCGTGTTGGTGAGCGACCCGCCAAGGATGGCAACGAAGGTGATCGCGAGCAGAATGAACGGAAGCGCCAGCTGCACGTCGGCAAAGCGCATCACGATCATGTCCCAGACGCCGCGGTAGTAGCCCGAGATCAATCCCATCGCGACGCCGAACACGACGGAGCCGACGACCGAGATGAAGCCAACCTGAAGCGAGATCCAGCCGCCGCTGGCGACGCGGGCGAGGATGTCGCGGCCCAACGCGTCGGTCCCGAACGGATGACCGGGATTCTGCATCGGCGGCACGAGACGCTCCGACAGCGAAATCTTGTAGGGATCAGGCAGCAACCAGCCCGACAGGACGATGGTGCCGATGATCCCGATCAGGAGAATGGCGCCGAGCACGAATTCGAGCGATACGAACCGTTGCAACGTCGGTGATTGAAGGAAACGGGCCATCCTGCTCATTCCTTGCGGATGCGGGGATCGACGAGGCCGTAGGCTATGTCGACGATCAGGTTAACGAGCACGATCATCAGCGAGAGGATCATGATGACGGCTTGCAGCACGGGATAGTCGCGCGCGGCGACCGCGTCGAAGGCCAGCGTGCCCATTCCCGGCCAGTTGAACACACGTTCGATGACGACGATGCCACCGAGAAGGCCGCCGAACTGGAGGCCGAAATAGGTGATCAGCGGGATCGCGCAGTTGCGCAGCGCGTGCTTGTAAAGCACCTTGTTTTCCGACAGCCCCTTGGCGCGGGCAACCATGATGTATTGCGAGCTCAACGTCTCCAGCATGGTGGTGCGCACCAGCCGCACATTGGTCGCTGTCAGGATGATGCCCATGGTCAGCGTCGGCATGATGAAGCTCTCGAGGCCCGACATGCCGGATGGCGGCAACCACCGCAGCGTCACGCCGAACAAGAGCACCAGCATCGTCGCCAGCCAGAAATTGGGAAACGAAAGTCCGACCAGCGAGCAAATGCGGATCAGCTGATCCGCCCACTTGCCTCTGGAAACCGCCGCCGTGATGCCCAGCGGGATCGAGATGACGATAGACAGGAACAGCGAGGCGAAGGCGAGCGCCAATGTCGCCGGCAGCGCCTTGGAAATCAGCATATTGACCGGTGTGCCACCGACGAAGCTGTTGCCAAAGCTCCAGGTCAGGAGACCGATCAGCGAATTGGCGTATTGCACGATGAAGGGCTCATTGAGCCCAAGCCCCTCACGAATACGCACCAGGTCGGCTTCGGTGATGCCGGTCGAGCCCTGCGAGATCATCAGCGCCGGGTCGCCGGTCATGCGAATGGCGACGGCCACGACAAAGCTGACCACGACGACAACAAAGGCCGCCTGCAAAAGTCGTTTCAAGATAAAGCCGATCACGGGCCGTCACCTGTTCCAATGGGGTGTCCCCCGGAGATCATCCGGGGGACAGGGTTGCTACTCGACTTCGACGGCGTTCAAACGCAGACGGTTGTCTGGTGCCGGGTCGAAATTCTTCACCCGCTTGTTGACGCCGTAGATCGCCTTCGAGTTGTAGAGCGGCATCTCGAGCGCGCGGTCCGCGGCATAGGCGGCGATTTCCTTGAGGATACGCTCGCGCTCGGCACGGTCGGTCAGCGGACGCTGGCTTTCCAGCAGCGCGTCGAGCTTCGGATCGTTGTCGTACGGGTTCCACTTCTCGCCTGAGTGGTACATGGCGTAGGCAGTGTTGTCGTAGTCGAACGTCCAGCCACCCCAGCCCTGCTGGAACATCGCGCCGGTCTTGCCCTGCGGGATGATGTCGTTGAGCATCGTGTTCAACTCGATCGGCTGGATCGTCGCGTTGATGCCAACCGTCGACAGATAGGCAGCGACGGCCTGCGCCACTTCGCCGAACGTCGCGTCGTTGCCGCGCACGTCGATCTTCACGGCAGCACCAGGCTGCACGCCGGCCTCGGCGAGAAGTGCCTTGGCGCCTTCCGGGTCGTATGGCAGCGGCTTTTCTTCCGGGTCATAGCCGAAGGAAAGCTTGCTCTGGAACGTCGCGATCACCTCGGCCTGTCCGCCAAGGATTTCCTTGACGATGGTCTCACGGTCAACCGCCATGATCATCGCCTTACGCACGCGCACATCATTGGTGATGCCGTCGCGCGTGTTGTAGCGCAGCGCCCAGACGGTGGGAGACGTGACCGAGGCGAGCACGAGGTTCGGATCAGCCTCGATGGTCGGAACCATCGACACAGGGATTGTCGGCGGGATCACAACGTCAACGCGGCCAGCCTGCAACTCGGCGACAGCGGTCGATGGCTCGGTGATAAAGCGGTATTCAAGCTCGGAAAGCTTGGCCTTGTCACCCCAGAAATTCTCGAAAGCTGCCAGCTTGAGCGACACTTTCGGGTCGTAGGACACGAACTTGAACGGGCCGGTGCCGACAGGATTGAGGTTGAAGAACTCGTCCGTGTTTTCCTTGACGTATTTCGGCGGCACGATCATTGCGCCATAGCCGGCCAGCTTGGTCAGCAGAACCGGGTCCGGTGCACCGAGATGGAAATCGACGGTGTTGTCGTCGATGATTTCGACCTGCGTGATCGACGTATAGTTGGAGCGCTGTGGGCCCTTTCCGCCTTCGTCGCCAAGCAGGCGGTCAAAGGTGAACTTCACGGCTTCTGCATTGAACGCTTCGCCGTTGTGGAACGTCACGCCGGTGCGCAGCTTGAAGCGGATGCGCTTGCCTTCGTCCAGAACTTCCCACGACTCGGCCAGCGCCGGGACGATTTCCATGTCTGGGCCGCGATAGGTGAGGCCGTCGTAAATGTTGGTGGCAGCGGAAGCCCAGTTCACCAGGAACGTGTCGATCGGGTCCCACGAGCCCGGGTCCTGCGGCGACGACACAACGAGCTTGCCTTCGGCAAATGCTGGAGCGGTGAATGCGGTGGTTGCCAGCAGCAACGCTGCAGCACCTGCCTTGAAAAACCTAAACTGTGACATGCGTCTCTCCCATTGTTGACTATGACAAAGTGTCAGAATGATCGGCCACGAAATGGCCTGGTGAAATTTCATGCAGCGGCATGATCGGCGGCTCGTCACCGACCGCCCGTATGGTCGAAGGGATCTCCCCTTCGATGATCGGGCGGCTGTCGCGCTTGGTAGGATCTGCCACCGGCACCGCCGACAGCAGCCGCTTGGTGTAGGGATGGGCTGTCTGCTCAAAAACCTGGGCACGGCTGCCCAGTTCCATGATCTGCCCGGTGTAGAGCACCGCGACCCGATGGCTCATCTTCTCGACCACCGCCATGTCATGCGAGATGAAGAGGTAGGACAGGTCCTCGTCCTTCTGCAGGTCCATGAACAGGTTGATGACTTGCGCCTGCACCGACACGTCGAGCGCCGACAGCGCTTCGTCCGCGATGATCAGGCGCGGCTTTGACGACAGCGCGCGCGCAATGCAGATGCGCTGGCGCTGGCCGCCGGAAAACTCATGCGGGTAGCGGCTGACCATGCTTGGTTCGAGCCCGACGCGTTCCAGCAAGTCGCCAACACGCCGGTCGATGTCCCTGTTATTGTCGAGGATGCCGTGCGTGCGGATCGGTTCGGCAATCGAATAGCCAACCGTCTTGCGCGGATCGAGCGACGCAAACGGATCCTGGAAGATGTACTGAACGTCACGGCGCAACCGCTGCCGCTCCGCGCGACCCATCGCCGACAACGACTTGCCGTCAAAGCGGATTTCGCCAGAGACCGGCTCCTGAAGCTGCTGAATGGTGCGCCCGATGGTCGACTTGCCCGACCCGGATTCACCTACAAGCGCCAGCGTCTCACCGGGATAGATGTCGAAACTGACATGGTTGACGGCGCTGCTGCGATGCGTGACGCGACCGAAGAAATTCTTCTTGATATCGAAGCGCACCAGCAGGTCGCGCACCTGCAGCAACGGCGCGCCGGAATAGTTCGCCGTGTCCTGGTCGCGGGTCTCGCCGACGAGCTTGGGCGTATCGCCGTCAAGCACCGTCAACGCTTCGCGCAGCGGCAACGACCGTCCGGTCATCGAGCCCAGCCGCGGCACTGCCGACAGCAGCACCTTGGTATAGGGATGGCTTGGCGCGGCAAAAATTTGCTCTACCGGACCTTCCTCGACCTTTTGGCCCTTCCACATGACGACGACATCGTCGGCCATTTCGGCAACCACGCCCATGTCATGGGTGATGAAGATCACGGCCATGCCGAGCTCGGCCTGCAGCTCCTTGATGATGGTCAGGATTTGCGCCTGCACCGTCACGTCGAGCGCGGTCGTCGGCTCGTCGGCAATCAGCAATTTCGGACGGCAGGCAAGCGCCATGGCGATCATCACGCGCTGGCGCATGCCGCCGGAAAGCTGATGCGGATGCCGGGTGAGCAGACCTTTTGCGTCGGGCAGCCGCACCAGTGTCAGCAGACGCTCGGCTTCCACCAACGCTGCGGATTGCGACAAGCCCTCATGCAGGGTCAACACTTCGGCCAGCTGGTCGCCGATCGTGAAAACCGGATTGAGGGAGGTCATCGGCTCCTGGAAGATCATCGCGATTTCGTTGCCGCGAATGCGCCGCATCGATTTCTGGTCGGTCGCCAGCAGGTCGACCTCCGTATCGCCGCGCATGAACAAGATCTTGCCTTGCGGATAGTTCGCGCCCGCGATGTCCGCGAGGCGCATGATCGACATCGAGGTGACCGACTTGCCCGACCCACTTTCCCCGACCACCGCGGTGGTGCGGCCGGCGCGCACGGTGAAGCTCAGATCGTTAATGACCTGTGACGCACCAAAGCGAACCGAAAGGTTTTCGACGCGCAGCAATTCATCGGCAGCAGGCAACGTCATCGCAATCCTCAGAAAGTGGCAGCCGCCCGGGCTGCCTGATTGTAGGCTCCCGACAGCAGGCGCAGCAAGGCACCCAGATTAGACAATTCGGATTCAGGAATGCGCGCCTGGCTGGTGATGTCGAGCAGAAGCTTTTCACGCAATTGGCCGTAGCTCTGGCAGGCCTCGAACCCCGCCTCGCTGATGCCGACCATCTTCTCCTTGCCCGCCTTGCGGGTGTGGATAAGGCCGGCGGCTTCCAGCTTCTTCACTGCATAGGAGACGACATGGATGTCTTCGATGTCGAGAACGAGCGCGATGTCGGCCATGCGCTTGTCCCGCCCGCGGTGAGCGACAGAATGCAAAATCGCCACTTCCGTTGCCGAGAGACCCGGCTGACCAGAGGCCGCCATGCAGCGCACCATCCAGCGGTTGAAAGCGCTGGTCGCGATCATCAAGCCGTATTCGACTTCGGACAGGCCTGGCGAACGTCCGGCAGCCAGATGCGCCGACGACACCACTGGCCCCACGACGACCTTATCGGCGGCGTGTTCGGTGCGTGTATCGATTGTCGCTATCGGTAGTGCCTTGCTGTGTCCGCGTCCCATCCAAGCCTCTTTCTCGCATATCATCGATAAATTATACATATCTTGTCAATGGCTAGCGAGTTGAATTTTGCTTGAACGCACGCTTGTCCCGCTAAAACAGCTCAGTGACTGCGCGCTTGAAACGCATCGAGCACCCGTTTTCCGAGGCTGACATAGTCGCCGTCGAAATGATGGCCACCCTTGGTCTGGATCGTTGGAACGCCTGCCAGAGACGGGTCGGTACAAGCGGAACTCTTCTCCTCAACGCCGTGCACGCACAAGATTTTGGCAGCAGGGACGGCCGCGATTGCCGGAACGACCTCGTTCGTTCCGCCCGCCATTCCAAGCCAGCCGGAGACGGATACCTGGAAGCCGGTGGTCAGGCTCGGTCCCAGCAGAGCGACGAGGCCGATGCGATCCCGCAGACTGTCCGGCAGTTCAGGCCACGCAAACGGCAAAGTATCGGCGCCGAAGGAGTAGCCGACGAGAAGCACTGGTAATTTCTGCGACGGATCCCCGGTTTTGATGATTGACTGCAGGTCGGCTGCGAACTGCTTGGGCAGCTTTTCCGCCCAGAAGTAGCGCAGTGCATCAACGCCAATCACGTCATAGCCCTGCGTGGCCATCCATTCCCCCATCGTCTTGTCGAGATCGCGCCACCCGCCATCGCCGGAGACAAAGACCACCAGTCCCTTGGGCGTTCCCGTTGCCTTGATCGACACGATCGGGAGGCCCGCATTCGCAGCATGCCCGCGCATGGCGCCGACAGCCGCCACGATCTGGTCTGCCAGCGGACTCGATGACAGTTCAATCACGGTCGCGCGCGGCTGACGTGCGGCATCCGTGCTGATCCGAGCCAGATCATTCGGCCCAACCAGCAGGCGCGCCTCTTGAGGCAAGGGCCGGTCGAATGCGTAGGTAAACCCGGCCTCCTGCGGCAAGGACGTGGCTGTCGCACCAGGGCAAAACGGCAGCCGCAGCGCCAATCTGTTTTCGAAACCAGCCCCAACGGCCCCGCCCAGCGTGTTCGCCGGCGCGTCGGCCAACGCCGCATAGGCAAACGTTGCCCCCTCGCCCCGGCCGACGATGATCGGCGCAAGATAATGATCCAGATGGAGCGCGCGCTGCGCATGCTGCGCCAGATCGGTCAGCTCGCCAACCACAAAGAGGCAGGCTCCCTTGTCGCCATCCAGCTTTGTCGCATAGGTCGACAGGTCGATCGGGAGGACGGCGGAACCGTTCGCAATCAGCTCATTGACGATCCCTGTATCCGCGTCTTCCCAACCGGCACGATCCGACACATAGATGACGAGAGACTGCACATCGCCGGTTGGTGCTTGCGCCACAACGTCGGCGATACGTCCCGCAGAAACTGCCACGGAGGTGGGTTCGCTGCATCCGCCCAATAACGCCGAGACAAGCAACGCGGCCAAGATCGAATTCCTCATCGTTTGCCGATCCCGAACGTTCCACCTGAAATCAGGCCGGCGACATCGACGAGGGACTGGGCGGTATTCAACCCACCTGGGCAGGCCATATATTGCGGCGTCCAGACCGGGTCGAACTTCTGCTTGAACGCGCGAAGTCCTTCGAAATTGTAGAACTCATCACCCCGCCTGAAGATAAGCGTCCCGAGCTTGTTCCACGTCGATGCGAGCGGATGGTCCGACAGGCCGGACAGCGGCGCGCCCCCCAGATTGAACCAGCGATAGCCCTGCTCGCGGCCGTAGAGGAGAAGAAAGGCGAAGAACGCTTCCATCAGCACCGGCGACCCGCCCGGTTGATAACGCATCAGGTCGATGGAAAGCTCTTCCCGTTCCGCACCACGCCACAAATTGGCGAAAGCGACAATTTCCCTGTCCTTCATCAGCACCGCGCAGTCGAATTCACTCAGATAGGCCTCGTTGAAATTGCCCAGCGAAAAGCCCTTCTCGCGGCCCTTTTTCAGCTCCAGCCAGGCATCCGACACCCTGCGCAATTGCGGGATGGCAAGTTTGACGCTGTCCTTTGGCAGCACCTCGAAGGTAAGCCCCTCGCGTATGGCGCGGTTGCGGGCATAGCGCAGCGATTGACGGCGTGCTCCTTCAAGGTTGAATTCGGTCAGTTCGACCCGCGCCGCCTCTCCGATCTTGAGCATCGAGAGACCAAGATCGACATAGGCCGGCATGTAATTGGTACCTACCCCATAGAAAATCGCGCGCGCGCCGGCCCGGTCGGCTGTCTCCGCCATTCGCCATATCAGCTCGTGGGCTGCATGTTTGTCGCCCACCGGATCGCCCATCGAGATCCAGCTGCGGCCGCTGACGGCATACATGACGAAGCCCTTGCGATCCTCCGACAGCAAAAAATGCTTGTCACCAAGCAGCGCGATCTGGGGGTGCGTCGCGGGGCATAGCTGCAGAATATCCCGCACGTCCGAAGGCACGGGAAAGCAGCCCTTCTCCTTGTTCAGCGGCGGACGGTTGACCAGGGCATCGAGGCACAGCACCGCCGCGACGACACCAAGCACAAGTGTTGCCCGCAGGAAGCGCGGCGCATCCTCGTCCCACGCAAAGCTCCACCACAGGGCGTTCTGGTATTCGACATGGCGGAAGGCAAAGAAGCCGAACAGCGTCAGCCCCGCAAAGGCTGTGATCGTCACGCCGATCCATAACGGGTTGGGTTGAAATGCGCGCCAATCGCCCTTGCGATAGAACACGTTACGGAAGATCGCCAGACCCGCCGCCATCACCAGAAGAATGCTCGCCTCTTCCCAGTCGAGCCCCTTCGCCAGTGAAAACAGGGCCCCGGCCACGAGCAAGGCGATAGCGATGCGCCGCGCCATGGCCATCCGCCGAAAAAGGCCACGTGAAATCACGATCAGCGCCAGCCCGACGAGGCTCGCCAGCATATGCGAGGCCTCGGCGAACGGAAGCGGCAGGATTGTTCGAAGCACATCGAGCCGCGTTCCATCAGCCGGTGTGTTGACCGAAACGAGCAGCACGCACCCGCCGAGGAAAACAAAGATAGCGCTTGCCGGAGCAACGATGCGGCGGGTGAGCACGAGCGCGCGGCGCGAGACGTTCGGGATGCGCTCACGCACTCGGACCACCTCCACCGCAGCCAGCGCCACCAGCGCCACCGCCAGCGGAAGGGCGTAATAGATCAGGCGGAAAACCAGCAGCGCCGCGATCACGTCAGGCCGACCGGCGGCGCCAAGCCCGATCAGAACCGTCGCCTCCAGCACACCCAGACCTCCGGGCGCATGGCTCGCAACACCGAAGACGATCGCGGCGATGAAGATGACAAGGAACGCAGAGAATGCCGGGGCGACGTCAGGCGGCAACAGCACGTAGAGCGCGGCGCAGGCGGTTGCGATATCGATGGCCCCGATGACGATCTGCGAAACCGCATTTCGCGCGCCGGGCAAGGGAAGCGACCAGCCGGACACGCGCACGATCCGCGCGCGCTGCCCCAGCCAAACCAGAAGGCAGCCAAGCGCCAGTAGCGCCGCAATGCCGATGGCCCGATCCGCAGCAGGCGAAAGCGCTTGGAGGAATGGAATTCCCGACGGGTCGAACACCAGCGCAAGGGCTGCCACCGCTGCCAGACCGAGACTGAACGTCATGAACGAAACGCCGACAATCCGGCCGACATCGGCCGCGTCGAGGCCTGCATGCGTGTAAAGTCGGTAGCGAACCGGTCCGCCGACGAGGACGTGAAACCCGATCGCATTCGAAATCGAATAGCCGATGAAGCCGGCGAGAAATGCGAAACGGCGGCTGACCCGGCCCGGCGCGACCCGTTCGACCGCCAACACGTCATAAAACGACATCGCCGCGAAGCTGATCACGGAAAACCCGAGCGCCCAGACCAGCGTGCGCACCGGGATCTCTGACACCGCGGACAAGATATCGTCCAGATGAACATCTGCCGCCAGCCTATGGATGATGACGGCCGTGATCGTCACGACCGCCGCACCAAAGACCGGACCAAGAACCCGCGGCTCCACGAGGCGCATCAAACGCGACGGCAGGGTTGACGGTTCGCGCGGGCTTTCCAGGGTCATCAATCTCTCACGACGGAGGCGTGGCCCCGACTACAGACCCGGGCCAGAGGAAAAGGGGCGGAAACATCATCCCCGCCCCTTCCTGATTCAACCTTGCGCAAAAGGAATGGCGACGAACACCTGTTGGCCGCCCCGTTCCACCTGGAGCAGAACCGAGGTCCGCCCCGCCTGCGCTGCACCGTGGACAGCATCCGCGATGGCGCTCGGCGAGGTCTCGGCCTGCTGGTTGACGCCCGAGATGATGTCGCCTTCGCGCAGGCCCGCCATGGCGCCCGGCTTTTCAGGATCGAGCGACACCACCACGCCACCACCTTCCCCCGACGGGTTGGTCGACAGCCCGATGCCGAGATCTGGAACTGCCTGTTCGCCATCGAGAGCGGGCTGCTGCTGAGGTGTCTTCGGCGTGACATTGCCATCGCCGATAGCCACGTTCACGTCGATCGTCTTGCCGTTGCGCAAGACGCCAATGTTCTGGGTGGCGCCCGGCTTCAAATCGGCAACGCTGCGCGACAGATCACGCGAATCCCGGACCGCCTTGCCGTTGAGCGTAAGAATGATGTCACCGGCCTGAATTCCGCCCTTAGACGCAGGCGAGTCCGGCTCCACCCCCGCCACAAGCGCACCGTTCTTGTCCTTGAGGCCCAGCGCATCAGCGATTTCCGGCGTCACCGACTGGATACGCACGCCCAGATAACCGTGCGCGATGGAGCCGTCCTTGATCAGCGCCTCAACGACGCGTTGGGCGACAGCAGACGGAATGGCAAAACCGACACCGACATTACCGCCATTGGGCGAGTAGATTGCGGTGTTGATGCCGATCACGCGCCCTTCCATATTGATCAGCGGCCCCCCGGAATTCCCATGGTTGATGGCCGCATCGACCTGGATGAAATCGTCATAGGGGCCGTTGTGAAGATCGCGGCCGCGCGCCGACACGATGCCGCTGGTCACCGTCGTGCCAATGCCGAACGGATTGCCGATGGCAACCACGGCATCGCCCACCCTCAAGGTTTCGGAATCACCCCAGGAGACTGTCGGCAACACTTTACCGCTCTCGACCTTGAGCACAGCAAGATCGGTCTTTGCGTCCTGGCCGACGAGCTTAGCCACATGTTCGCTGCCATCATCCATGATCACCTTGATCTCGGTCGCACCATCGATGACGTGGTTGTTCGTGACGATGGTTCCGTCGCTGCCGATAATGAACCCCGATCCCAAAGCCTCGGCCTGCGGCTTTGGCTGCTGCTGCGGTGGCTGGGTGGGCATGGGCCGTTGACTGTGCATCGGTCCGTTTTCGCCGAAGAACTGGCGGAAGAACTCATCAAAAGGCGAACCAGGCCCGAATTGCGGCCCGCCACCCTCCTGCGCCTCCTGCGCGTGAATATTTGCAATCACGGTCACGACCGCCGGTCTGTCGGCCTCGACGATATCTGCCAAGCTGCCCGACATGGCCTGCATCGACAAGGCAGTCGGCTGCATTTCGGCCGAATGCGCATGACCTGCGCGCAAGACGGGTACCAGCATCAACGGGATGGAAATCAAGGCAATTCCGGCCAATGCGGCAATCCGGTTGCGGCGGGTAACGGAAGATTTGGATTTCATGATGATGTTCCTCGTGAGAACTACTGTGCATCTGTTTGATTATCTTGGTTCCCTGCCGCAAACTTCACGGAGGGCAGGATGGCTGGACGCTGCATGCAATGATGTGATCGACGGCAAGCTTTCCGTGAGACATGCCCCAAGTGACCAGAACCCGGTCTCCGGCCTTAAAATCTCCCGGCGTGAAATCTGGTCTCAGGGCGTAAATCGTCCCATCCTCCATGATCAGTACGCGGGCCACAGGATCGATCGCTCGGATGGTGCCGACAGCCGGATTTGGCGCAAAACCGCACAATAGCGGGGCGATGACAGCCAAAATCATGATCCTGTGACGTGCGTGCATGTTCATCAAGAAATGCTCCGACTTTGAACGCCCAAGCCGCAACTTCGTTCCGAACCTGCGGCAGCAACCTTGCGCAATCGCATCACCACAGCTGGATACGCTGTCACGATTGCAGCGCGCACTGATTTTCAGCTGACGGGAACACATGTGGTTGGTGAACGTTTTCAGCGATGCCAGAAGGTCCCCAGCAGGGCGGCAGGCACGAGACGCACCCCTGCGCCGCTTATGGAGTGTCGCGATGAGCCAGAAAACAGCTTTCAGTGATCGAACATGAGCGAGGTTGCCCCTCCTCCCCCAGGCCGGGGAATGCGAAATCTCAAATTCGCGATCGTCGCGCTGGTGATAGTCCTGGCTGGTGTCGGTGCGTGGTTCTGGTGGAAACACCAGACCCTCTATCCTTCAACGGACGATGCCTATGTCAGTTCGAACCTTGTGCTGATTGCGCCGCTGGTCAGCGGGCGCGTTGAGGACGTCGCCGTCCAGGAGCATCAGTTCGTGCATGCTGGGCAGACACTCGTCACGATCGAGCCCTCAACCTACCGTGCTCAGCGTGACGCAGCCCAAGCGCAACTCGACATCGCGCTCCAGAATGCGGGGGCGGCCGGGGCCAATGTCCAGGCGGCCCAGGCACAGGTTGCGCAGGCTCAGGCGGCGTTGACAAATGCGCAGGCAAGTTTCGACCGCACCGCCAAACTGTTCGCCGCGGGCGATTTCGCACAGGTGGTGATGGATCAGGCCACAGCCGACC
>JBEBXE010000059.1:0-13299 GCA_040391705.1 Aerobium aerolatum | reverse complement strand
CCGCGGCAAGGGCAAGCTGGACGGCAAGCTTCTTCACGGCGTCTTCGGCCTTCACGCTGCCGTCCGCTACGGAGGTGAGCGCCTCACCGATCATGCCGAACGCGGCTTCACCGGCCTGTATCAGTTCTTCCTTGGCCTGCTTCGCCTTCTCTAGAGCTTCGGTTTCGGCGTCTATCTGGCGGATCAGTTCCGCGATCTGCCGGCCTTCGGCGCTGGCGGCATCCACGTTGGCACGGCGCAGCGTAGTGGCGATGTCGCGCTCGACGTTGCTGGATCCGACAAGGGAGAGTTCGAGTTCAAGCGATGAAATTAGATCGTCCACGGCCTTGCGCTCGCGCTCGGCTTCCGAAGCGACCTTTGACCGGGAAGTTCCACCGCCACCACCGCCGCCGCCCGGAGGAGGCAGGGAAGGAGGTGGCGTGCTGGGGGTTTCCAGTTCCTTGCGCTTGGCAAGCACCTCCTCGATCTCCGCGCCTTCCTTGGACAGCGCATCGATCCGGTCCTGAATTGCCTTGATGGCGGCAGCGTCATGAGCGTAGACGCCGGAGGTTTTCTCACCGAAACCAAGGTCACGGGCATTTTCGGTGATTTCCGATTGCTCGTGCTTGGTTTCAAGGATTTCCCGCTCCAGCTTCAGGCGCTCTTTGTCTATTTCCAGAACGCGCGACTGAAGTGTCGATGTCCGCTGATTGGTGAACTCGCGCCACGAATCAATGAACCGGGCAAGTTCCCAAGCCGCCTCGATGATTGCGCGCTTGAGGAACTTGCCGACAGTATCGCTTGCCTGGACGATCAGCCCGTCAAGCTCCTGCGCCTTTTTCAGAACATTGTCGGAATATACGGAGCCAACAGCTTCCGCCTCCGCAACCGTACGACGCAGACCGTCGGCCCCCTGATCCACCAGCCGCACGAAATCTTCCGCCGCACTGCCGCCGAAAAGTTTGTCAGCCATGTTGATCTGGCTGGCCTTATCCAACTGGCCGAGCTTGCCAAGGATTTCGGTCAGGAACTCGGACGGCTTTTTCAGCTTCTCCCGCACCTCGTCCGCGCTGTATCCCAGCGCCTTGAACGCCTCGGCCGCGCTGCCCGAGCCGGTGGTGAAAAACTCCGAGCCGCGAAGCTGAAGTTCCTTCACGCCGTCGGTCAGCTTGTCGACCTCGATGCGATTGACGCGCGCCACGTAGGAAAGCTGCTGGAACGTCCGGAAATCGGTACCGGCGCGCCGGGCGGCATCGCCCGTGGCCGTGATCTCCTTCGCAATGCCGGCAATAGCGGCAACAGTACCGGCAACGCCGCCACCGGCCAGCCCGGCAATCCCCAGCTTCGACAGCACGCCATTTACTCGCGTCACCGCGCCCTGCATTGTCTTCTGCATGGATAGCGCCGACTGCTTGGCGCTGCGATTGATCTTGCCGAACTGCTTGTCCGCGGTTCCGGCCGCACGCTGCATGCCCCGCTCAAAGTCGCGAACGCGGGCTTCTAACTCGACTATAAGCTGGTCTTTTTCACTACGGGCCATATGCCCTCCCTAGAATTTAACAGATGCGAAGCCCCGGCGCTGGCCGCTGGCGTAAACGTTGCGGGAATCCTGTCCGAAGCTGGCCCGATCGAGCGCCATCCATGTGGCAAAGCAGCCGTCAATGCGGTCGGTGGACCGTCCTTTATGCATAGTGCGGTTGCCGGCAGGGTCGGTGTGGATCTGGACGTTGGCGAAGTTCCACCGCAGGACAGGGTTTCCGCCATGCTGAAGCTTGCCGTTGAGGATCGCGGTCTCTAGCCTGTTCAAGGCTGGCGATTGCGTCACCCACCCCTGTTGCATCGTGACAACCGGATGATGGCTCTTCGTCAGCGATGCCATCAGGAGCGACGCATAGGCACGGTCAAACGCGATTTCTTTGACCTTGAAGCGTTCGCAGAAGTCACGAATGTAGCGCTCTACGACATCCTGATCGATCGTCACGCCGGGTGTGGGCGTGATGAAACCACGCTCGGCCCAATGGGGATAAGGAACGCCGTCACGCTCGGCCTTCAGCCGGATTCCTTCCTCCGGGCAGAAGAACATCGGATGGACCTTGAACCCGCCGCTTCCATCGCGCCAGCAAGCCACCACGGCCGTCAAGTCGGTGGTGGTGGACATGTCTACTCCAAGCCAGACGGGCTGGTCGCGTAGCGCCTCTATGTCGAAAGGCTCCTTGCCGCGGTCGTAGATTTCCATGTCAACGAACGGGCTGGTGCTGGTGTCGAGCCATACATTAAGGTTCAACTGTCGGAAGGCATCGCGCGCACCCGGCGAATGCTCTGCCTTCTGTGCCTCGGCGCGGAATTTCTTGAGCGACGGGTAGCCCTCCGCAAGGCCGGGATTGACCGCGTGCCACACGGCCTCATCTCGCCAGTCTGCATCTTTGGTCGCCTGAAAGATCACTGGCAGCACGGTCGGGTCGACGATTTCGCCCTGCTGGACCTTCAGCGCGTATTCGTACTTCTCCCAGCAAATGTTTTCCTGTCCGCGCCCCGCTGTGGTCGCAACCACCATCAAGCTGTCGTCGGTCTTGATCAGGGATGAATTCAGAACGTCCCACAAATCGCGGTTCGGCCAGGCATGAAGCTCGTCGGCTATGACGACGCGCGGCGTGCCACCATGAGCAACGCCAGCGTCGGCGCTGATCGCCTCATAGCGCGTGCGCAGCTTCGGACAAGTGATCCGGTTCTTATAGTCCTGAAGCCGCAGCTTGCCGCGCAGACGCCTGTCGAAATGGATGATGCTCGCAAGCTCTTCATAGCATTCGCGCGCCTGCTTTCTGGCCGATGCCGCCGACTGCACCAGCGTGCCGAACTTCGCTTCCGGCCCGAAAAGGAAGATGGCAGTGATCGCGGCGGCAAGGCTGGTCTTTCTTGCGCCCCGCGGCAGCAGCATGAACAGTTGCTGCACAACCATGGAGCCATCCGGGTTACGGGGGCCGAGCAACCGCCGCAGAACCCGCTCCTGCCAGCGGCTCAGTTGAAAAGCGTTATTCGGAGCACGGCTCTTCGGATGTTTCAGCCGGCGAAGCCATTGGATGTTTTCTTCGGCGTAACCGAAAGTATCCTCAATCGGGCTGTCGTCGTGGACCCACGAGGGGGAAATCGTCGTCGTCATCTTCACCGTCACGAATGGAAGGCCGGGAGCGCGACGTGGGCGACAGGCCGTAGTGGTCACCGATCTGGCGTGCCGTGGCCATGGCCTTGTCCTGCAAGCGGAACAGCACCGGGTCCACTTCATCGCCCATGTTCTGGATGGCCTTCTCCAGCCGCTCGACCTTGCCGCAGGCAATGCAGAAGTTCTGCAGCCCCGGCATGTCGGCGTCGGTCAGCACCTTGCGCGCCACAAGGTCGGGCAGAATCGCCCGCCACACCCTCTTGGCAAACTTGTCGAGGATGGCAGGCGGCGGGGGTACGGCCTGCACGCCATCAGCGGCGGGAATAATCCCCGCCTTGCGTCCTGATGCCATCACGTCGCCTCCATGGTTGCTTCAAGCATGATGCGCGCCCGGCTGATCACGCCGTCGCTCTCACGGCTGAAAACAGCGCCATCCATCCAAAGGTCGACGATCTCGAACCCGCCGGCCGATGTGATGTTTGTTTTGTGGACCAGCCCGTAAATCTGGCCGGCAATCTGCTTTACCTCGCGGTAGCCATCGCCCTTGGAGTAGACGTCGATCTGCATCGCGACATTCCAGCCGTTCAGGCAGTCGGCATCATCCGGCACAGCATCGCCGCCGCCGATCTGGATGCGCGGGAAGGTGTTCGGCGTCAGCCGGTCAAAGACATTCGCCCCGGCCGTTGTGTTTCCGTGCAGCGCCGTGAAAATCGCGCCCTGAAGCGCAAGCGTCGGCTCGCTCATGTCTGATACTCCGCCAAGATTTCAATGAACTGGCGGCGCTCATCGGTTGCGACTGACTTCACGTCGTAGACCAGGCCGGAATCGGTATTCCTGACGCGCCATGCCGTCGTCATGGCTGCAAGGTCGGGCGTCCAATACACAGACAGAACCACTGGCTGCACGCCGGTCAGGCGGGCCGCTATGACCGTTTCGCTGCCCTTGAGGTTCTGGACGCGCGCCCATGCCAGATGCGTCACCCATTCGCCGGGCAGGAAGCCGCCATAGCCATCAGGCTCGCCCTCGACGTAACGCTCTATCGCGATCTGCTCGCGCATTTCCCCTATGGTCATTTCGCCTCCTTGATGGCCTTGCGCATGCCGCGCTTGATCTTCGCCACGGCCTTCTTCTTCCCCAGCCTGTAGGCCGGCCAAAAGAAGGGCTGGGCCTCGGCATGCTCCGCGCCGTATTCAACAAGGTGCGGATAGCGGACGGCATTGTTGCCTGCCGTGATTGCAACCTTGTTTTCGGGCACTACATGGGAGCCGCCCGGCTGCGAATGTGGAGGGGTGGATTGCCCGCCGGGTGTCACTGTGATGCTGTCGCGCAGGTCGCCTTCATCTACCGGCACAAGGCGGCGCATGCGGTTGGCGATGTCTTCCGCAGCGGCGAGCGTGTCCTTGTACGCCTGTTCGCGCACCGCCTTCGGGATGGCCGCCAGCCGCTTCTTCAGCTTACCTATGCCACCGTCACGCGCCATCGGAGCGGCACCCGGTGGAATGGATCGTCCAGCGCCGGTAAATGTTGATCAGCGCCGTCAGACCTTCAGGAATTGCGGTCAGCGCCTTCTCGGACGCGACGCCGCGGAACTCGTAAAGGTGCGCCGCGATCTTCAGCACGGCTTCGTCCAGCGCGGCCGGCACACCGTCTTCAAAGTCATCGAATTTCCGGCCGATCCGCGACTCGACAAAAATCTGAGCGGCGGCTAATTTACGCGCAAGCAGCGAATCCTCATGGTCGTGCAGGACGCGCACTTCGGCCTTCAGGTCGGCTAAATTCACCGCCATTTGAAATCTCCAGTTGGGAAAAATCGCACGCGCGAGGCCCCCCACGGTACCCAGCCGGTCGCGAAAAGTTGGCTCATACCCCCCGGCCTCGGGCAAAGCCCTGCGTGCGCGCGGTGTGGCGTGAATGGCAAGAATGGCAGAAAGCGCGCAAATTGGACCATTTCAGCCTTAAATGCGGCGCTTCTCGAATAGACTGGATGTGATCGATGTCTACAGTTGGCCTCGTACAGCCTTCCGTGCTGCACGTGGGGAATGCCAGCAGGAACGACTTCCGCAGCTTCTGCCAAGCCCGATCATACCCACGCCTACTGGCCGACGGTCTGGCCCGGTCAGCAGCGGCCTTGCGCTCGATGGCGCATGAGCATTGCCGCCCATAAGGCACGACCTCAACGCCGCACGGGCAAACCCGCGGTGGTGGGAGGTTCATTGTTGCTCCTAGAAGAAAGGGGCGCACGACAAGCATCCCGCATGCCGTGCGCCAAATGAGCCCTTGGCGGCCGAAAGGAGGTAAAGCCACTGGTGCTCTGGACCGCGCCACCTTGACCCGTGATAATGTACGCTTGGCGACCGGGAGGTGACTACTCGTTATCGGACAGGCCCGTATGGGGACGCTTTAGCGCCTTCCCGTTGCCCTCAAATGACGTCGCCTTAGCTCTCGGCTTCGAAGGTCAGGACGTCAGCCGCCGTAAACGTGGCGCTGAATTCCATGTTGCCTTCCATTTCGCCGGTCCACTCAAAATCGGTCACGAACCACGCGCCTGTGTAGGTGCCGACGCCGGGCACGATCACTTTCGCGTTAAACACCGTCGAGGCGTTCACATGCTCCACCAGAAGCGAGTGGGTTGCACCCTTGATGAACGCGCCGCTGCCCGAGAATGTGCGACTAGCGATTCCGGGCTCGCCGGTCTTCTGGACCGGGCCGTCGGGATTGAGGCAGTCGGGCACCGTCGTGTCGACTTCGGTGGTCGAAAGGTTGAATGAGCGGGTTTTGATCCCGCAGAGGTTTGTGAATACCTCTGGCGACTCGCCATTACCAATCTGGATGAGGAGCGTGCGCCCCTTACGCTGACCGGCCGCCATATCAGGCCACCGGGCGAGCGTTGGCGCCGGACAGGATGGCAACCGCGCCGCCGGCGATGCTGGTGCCGCCAGCCTTGGTCAGGGCAAGACGCTGATAGCGCTTGTGCCCCCAATAGCCAATTTTATAAGCGCTGTCAGCTTCAAGCTCCGCAGGGGCTTCGCCGATCAGGTATTTAGCTGGAGCGTCAGTCCAGTTGGTGCCATCGTCCGAATCTTGGACCTTGAAACTGAAATCGCCATCGCCAGCGATTGCGCCGGTGTTAACGATGAAGGTGACTTTCTCAAAACCCTTACGGTCGACGGTCAGCCCATTGGCTGCAGCCGACTGCACGGCAGGAGCGAGCGCCGGAACGACGCCGATGTTCGATGCGAGATCGCGCATGATATAATCCTTGATGTAATGAAAAGGGCGGCCCGATGGACCGCCCGTTATTGGTGACGCTGACGCCGAAGCTTACGCGGTGCGCATAACCAGCTTGCGGAGCGCCTTCGGCTTAACGACGCCGGCACCCAGACGCTTGCGAACGTGAAAGCGCGTCACGCCCTCCGAAGCACGTGCATAGGGGTTCACCAGAACGTCCATGTCCACGCGGTCGTAAATTCGGTAAGCCTCGCGCAGATCGCCATAGACGATCGGCACCTCATTGGCGGCGATGTCGGGCATGTCGATGAGTTCGACAACCGGGCGACCAAGGATCGTCTCGGGCTGGCCCTGCTGGTAGGACGGCTGCCACAGGTAGTTATCCTGCCCGTCCTTCAGGGTGCGCAGCTTGCCGAGGGTGGTGCCGTTCATCAGCCACGCGCCTTCGTTCCTGTAGTAAGCCGGGTGGCTGTACAGCAGGCCGATCAGCGCGTCAGCATCGATCGCCGTGGTGCTGCCGTTGGCGTATTCCTCGATGTCGGTGCGGGTCAGGAAGCCCTCGGGCTGCTTCACACCAGTTCCATGGATGAAGGCATAGCCTTCCTTGACGCCAAGGTCTTCGCCAAAGGCCATGCGAATTTCAGCCTCGACGTCAATTTCAGCATCTTCGAGGAGCTGATTCGACACGTCCACAAAGGTGTTAATCTCGTGGATGGGGATCTCGACCTCGCGGAAATCGAAGGTCGACTCTTCCTGCGTTTCCAGTTCGCCCTTCCATTTTGCGTTGGTCGTGCCGACGCGGCCGGGGATGATGACGCTGCCGTTGCCGGTCGAGCCGACATAGGCATGTTCACGAACCGGGCTGAACTCCACGATGTCCCGCAGCAGCTCCTGCACGAACTCGGGTGGTGCCACGTATCCACCCTTCGGATCGGAGCCGCGAACAAGAGATTTCGTTTCCGGTGCACGTTCGCCCATGCGCAGGTAGTTCACAAACGCCTTCCGCTTGATGTCCGCAGGCTTTTCGACGTTGCGGACAATCGCAGGGCGGCCCGACTTGGTGACGAGTGTTTTCAGGGATTTCTCGATTTCTTCGGTGGTTTCTGCGACCGTGCCGATGCTGGCCTTGATCTCGGCCACGTCGGTTTCGAGCGCGGTCACGCGGTCCTCAAGGGTGGATTCCTCGATGACTTCCTCGACGATGGCTTCAATATCGCCGTTGTCTTCGACGAGTTCTTTGCGCTTGATAGCGGCTTTCGCCATGTTTGTATCCTTCCTGCCGGTGGCAGATTTAATGCTGGTGATGGTCGCGCCGGGATGGGCCGGGGCGCTGACTATGCTGATTTCGACAAGATCGCCGGCGCTGATATGATTGCCGCCTGTGCTGTTCTTGTCGGTCTTGATGGGCCAGAAGCCCACGGAAAGCGAGCTAACCGCACCGCTTTTGATGAGGGCGAACACACGCTTTGCCAGCGGCACTTCGTCCAGCAACAGCCGCCCGCGCACCTCAAGGCCGCGAGCGGTTTCCTTTATGCTGTCCCATACGCCGATTGCGTTCTCGTCCTTATGGGACCAGAGAATCGGCAGTCGGTCTGGGAAAGCCAGCGCACCTTTTTCAATGGTGTCGCCGTATCTATCGGGCTCACCGAACAGCCATGCGATGCCGGCAATTTCGCCGGTGTCGCTGACCGTCAGCCCGCCCTTGGTGACGAGGTGTTTCATTCGCTGCCAAACACCCGGTCGATTTCTTCACGCTCGGCCGTGGCCTTGCCGAAGAATGCTGTTTCGAGGATCTTCGTCGCCAGCGTGGCGGCGTAACTGAAGGGCCGATCCTTCAAGCCTTCCGAAAACTCGATGGCCTCGTATTCATCCATACCGGCACCGACTGCGCCAAGGCGGATGATCTCGATCGCGTCGCGCATCCGCCATCGGTTGTCGAGAAACTCCTGAAACGTCTCGTACAGGGACTTGCGCATGTCGCGTTCGAAGGTCAGGCCGGCGGCATAGTCCAGTTTAAAGGTGCGCTCGGTCCCGCCGACGATCTGGCTGTATTCTTGGCTCATGTGGTCTCCTCCGGCTGGGGAGCCGGCTGTTGTGTGGACATGGTATTCGGATTGACGAACTCGTCGCCGCCTTCGTAGGGCGCGCGGTTTTCCATGGCGCGGCACTCATTCGGATTCAGGATCCGCGCAGCAATGGCTTTGGTGTACGCCTCATACCGCTTGGCGGTTTCGGCGCGCAGCAGATCGTCGATCAGGAACTCCGCAACGTAGTTCTTGCGTTCCTTCTCTCCGAACAGCTTCAGCCGAATTTCGCCTTCCCATCGGGTAATCCATGGGCGAAGGCAGAAGGTCAGCAGCTGACTGCCCTGCGCCTCGTTGTTCGCCCACGTGGCCCTGCCGTAATCCGACAGGAAAATGGGCGGCACCCTGAAGACGCGGCTGATTTCGGAAATGGTGAACTCGCGCAACTGCACGAACTGCGCGTCCACCGACGTCATGGTGATCGTCTTATAGTCGGCCCCTGATTCGAGGATGGCCACGCCGCCGTTGCCGTCACCGCCGTAGGTATCAGCCCACGACTTCAGGAAGTCTTCGGCGGGTTGGTCGCCCAGGACGCCGGGCATGGTGATGACGCCGCTCGGCCTGCCGCCATTCTTGAACAGCGTGCCGGAATGCCGCTCCATGACCAGCGCAAGGGCGATTGCCTCACGCGCCGCATGGATGGGCGAAAGGCCCATCACGCCGTCCAGCGATGGCGCCCGAATGTGCAGCACGTCCTCATAGGCGTATTCGGTGTTTTCGCCATCCGCGCTGTAGACGTAGCTGGGTTCCAGTGTGGCGTCGTCGACTTCCACCTTCACCGAAGCCGGATCCAGCCGGTGCAGTTCGACAGGCTTGCCGTCTTCCCGCAGGATGTAGGCATAGCCATTGCCCCAGAGCAGGGCATCGCGGGTGACAAGCTCCCGGAACTCGTTGGCCGACAGCCAGTCCGTCACATTGTCATGAAGGAGCGGCTGGGCGGGGCTGTCGTCGGAGCGCTCCTTGCTGCCGTCAGCCATGCGCTTGTAGACGTGGACCGGCAACTGCCCGATGGCTTCTGCAATGGTCTGGACGGCGCAGCGCACCGGGGCGCATTCCATCGCATTCGACGGCGTGACGGCGATGCCCGCCGCAGCCTGCCGGATGCCGAGAATGCGACGCTCGAAGTCGGTGGGCTGGGATAGGGATTTGCGCAGGAAGGTGCGCAGGCGTTTAAGCATGATATGCCTCATGGCATGCGGCGTAGACCGCTTCCGCGATCCGGCCGATTTTGACGATTGTGATGGAATCCCAGTCGGGCGGATCGTCAGCGGAACACAGCACGACTGCACTGGTGGCAATTGCGCCGGGCTTCACCGCAAGGGCAGCATCGCGCGGGACATGGGCGACATCGGCCAGATGCTCCCATGCCACAGCCAGAGCCAGCAAGGTGACTGCGCCGCCCTTGACCAGCTCGTTGGCGATGCGCAGCACCAAGATGTCTTCCGCCGAAAACCAGCGACGGCCGGCGCGACGTTCCGACACGAACAGGTCGGCCACCGTGGCAACCCAGTCCTGAAGGGTGGAAATATGCAGCCCGGAAAGGTCGGCCGCTTCGTCGTAGGAAAAGGCGCGTTCGCGCCGCCATTCGAACATGGCAACCTCCCGATGGTTCGGTTTTTGAAAAAGGACAAAAAAACTGCGGCCCTGCCGCACGAGAAGACGAATGCGGCAGGGCGCGATCGACCTGCGGGGGAGCCGCAGGGATTTGTCGCCGGATACTGCCCGAAGGTGCGTCCGGCGTCAGGGCAAGCCCTGAATAGAAAGGGGCGGCTCCGAAGAACCGCCCCGTATCTCTCACATTACCCCTTCGGCGTGCCGAACTGGGTATGCCCTACGCAGCCGCGCGGCGATCTGCGCCCCAGTGCTGGTCCAACGCCTGCAACCCCATCATGACGATAGCTCGGCCCGCACCTTTTGCACCGGTCTTGTTGCCAACACCATGTTCGCGGCCTACGGCTTCAAATGTCTCGCCGTGAACTACGATTGCCTCGAACCCCTCGCGCGCCGGCCCGAGCACAGCTCGGCAGGCGGCAAGTTCCGCCCGGCAATCGATTGCGTGAAGCAACGGCAAGTCGCCCTGCCATTTCTTCGGAATGGCCCTTGCCCGTTTCTTGGTCTGGTCTGGGTCAGCAGCCACGGCACGGGTTGCCGGCATGTCGAGGCGGGCCCTTTTGCCCGTCACCTTTTTCAGCCCTTTGTTTTCGCGGGCGCCCGTAGATTCGTCTTCCCGGATGTCGGCCAGCAAATAGACGTTATCGGCAAGGTCGGTGCCGCGAAGCTCTGTAGGACGGTTTGCCGCCTCCCACAGATCGCGATACCGCTCAGCCAGCCGAAGGTGATAGTCCGCGCCTTCCGCCTTCAGGGTCTTCTGAAGCGGCCAGTCAAGGTTGTCATTCGCCGCCTGGCCGCTGTACCTGTTCGAAGTCAATCGCGCCTCCTGCGCCTTTATCCGCCATTCTATGGACGGGCCGTCCGAGCCGTAGGTGAACACCGGCACCCCACGCGGACCACGAATGCGCGAGCCATGCCATTCCCCTTCGCCGCGTTGGACAAAGAGCACAGGTGCGTCACGGTTGCTTTCCGCCACGGTGAAGACAGGAGTGTCATTGTCGGCATCTGGCGCGGGGCGGTTCTTCGGCTTGATGGCCGGCTCAGGCGGTTCTTCCACCTCGTAAGCAGGCTCGCCCCGTAGGCCGAGCGCCGCAGCCGACACAGCGTTGACGTAATGGCCAGGGGAAACGCGGAGCATCATCATGCTGCTTCCCTCCTCGGGTCGTTATCGTTGCATGCCACTGCTGCGGGTCGTGAGGGAGAAACCTTGCCGTCGCCGTCCATATAGATGGAGTGCCCCAGTAACTCTCCGGGGCCATCAATTGTGGTGATGCCGCACGCGGTCAGGAGGCTAGTCAGCCGGTGCTGCCCCGCAACTTGAAGGCCAGACTTTTGATGCTGGACGACGATGGCAAGGCTGCGCTCCGCTGTGCTGGTCTCCCCTTCCAATGCGATTTTAAGCGTTTCGTTTCCGAACTCGTCCGACTCGATAACCGCATCTTTGATGCGGTAGTTCTGCCCCGGCATCTGCGGCTGTGGCTGTGGCTTTGGTTTCGGTTGCTTCGCTTTTGACGTGCTGGTCTTTGAATTGGCGGATGCCTTGGTCGGCTTGCGGCTCCCCTTCGGCTCCTCGCGGAACCGCTGCTCGCGAAGCCAGCGTGCAAGGTGCATCCGCTCTATACCGCCAGCCGCAGCACGCCACGCCTTTGCGGCCAAAACGATCTCGACGTGAAGGTCTGGAGAAGGCGCCAGTTTCTCATACTCCACCTTGCCCGCCGCATATTCCTTGCGCACGCCGTAGGCATCGAATAGTTCGTCGAATCCCTCCTTTGCCGCCGCACCGCCCGCAAGGGCGGGTGCAGGCGGGGCAAAGTCAACTTCCTCCTTACATGTCTCCGCGTCTGTACGCGGGTCATGTAGGAGGGTCTTGATCCCGGTAGCGTGGGACGGTTGGGCGTCAACTGTCCCGGTAGCGTGGGACACCACTGTCCCATTAAGGTGGGACGGTTCAACTGTCCCGGTAGCGTGGGACGGTTGGGGAAATTTGCCTTGGGCGGCGAGTTCCAAAACGTTCATAACGGGGACGTATCGGCTCGCACCTTTTCCCTTGCCGCGCCCCTTAAAGGTACGAACAACCCAGCCGGTTTCCATCAATGCGATGATGGCCCGGTGCACCGCGGAGCGCGAAGGGATGGCGGCACCGACGGGAGCCCGCTGTTTCATCGTTTTGGCAACATGGTTCATCGACATGAACGCGTCGCCGTAACCGCCGTGGTACCATGAAATCAGGAACCGATAGACAACGCGGGCGGTCTCATAAAGCCGGTCGTCGAAGTCAATTAGTTGCGCCATTCTTGTAACAGAGACTGAACTTGGGAACGACTCAACTTTATGTGTCCAGTAATGGCGGCCTTCGCTTGGCTTTTCAGGCTGCGTTGCGGGCATGCTTCAACTCCATGGCCGCGCGATCGATGATCTGCTGGCGAATTTCATGTGGCATCCTAACAACGGCTTCCCGCTTTGCGCCTGCGGGCGGATAGGCGAGATAAGTACCGTCTGGGGTTTCGACGAGTTGCCAATCAACGACTCGCAAGCCGCAACCTGTGTCGACGGAAAATCGAGCGACGGCACGGAATCCGCGCGCGCTCACCGGCCCGTCAAACCGGTGGAAATCAACGATGTTCAAATGGAAAACTCCATGAATGGGGATGCCCGGCACTAAGGCCGGGCAGGACATGGCTAGGCGTAGGTCGGGCCAGCCTTGGTTTTTTCTAGAGATGTCGGCTGGAATTGCTGCCGCTGGAATTTCTTCTTGGAATCAAACCATGAGCACTGAACAAGCCCGGTGAATTCCGAAATCGCATCCACAGTCATCTTCTCGCCGCCGGACTTAAGTATGACGACATCGCCGGGTTTGAATGTGGTGTCGGGCATTATGCGGCCTCCGTGGTGCCAGACATTTGTGCATACGCAGATTTGCGAGCTTCCAGGCGACGAGCCAACGCTTCGCGCATGTCGCCAACGTCGGGATGGTCTGGATTACCTTCTATCAACCCGGAAATTTGCCGGTCGCTCATCTCGTCGAGCGTCTCCCTGAATACCTTGCCGCAAGATGTATGGATTTCGAATACCTTGCTCATGCCGCCGCCCTCGCCGCAATGCGGGCGTTGATCCACGCCTCGACCTCGGCCCGCACATAGGCGATGCGGCGCTCCCCGAGACGGACGGCCCGAGGAAAGTCGCCCGCCTCGGCCATCATCTGGAGATATGTACGGGAAAGGGAAGTCGCGGCGGCAGCTT
>JBEBXE010000058.1:0-13395 GCA_040391705.1 Aerobium aerolatum | reverse complement strand
GGCACCGCCAGCACCAGCCCCATGGCGATGAAGATCAGCGCGGCAGCGGTGCGGTGGACGTCCGGGGGGATGGAGAACTGCCTGACGAGCAGGCTCAGCGCCAGTGTGATGCCGGTGAAGAACACCGCAAAACCGATGATCAACCCGGCGGGCCGCCAGCGTCCATCGTTGGCCGAGCTGGCGAGGATGACGGGCAGCAGCGGCAACACACAGGGCGAGAGGACCGTCACGACCCCGGCGACGAACGCGAACAGGAAATTCACTCTGACGGCTTTCAGCTGGAGCATGTCTCCCGAAAGTCGGATCGGCTTCGGGCAGTCGAAGGTTCACGCCACGCTTTAGCGCGTGTTGGCGTTCAGGCCGGCAAGGCCACCGGCATTCCAGAGCTTGGCGCTTTTGGCGTCCCCGTCGAGCAGGACGAACGTGTCCTGATAGGTCACGCCATACTCCGCCTTCAGGTCGGTTTCGGTGTCGTAATCGGCGATCACCAGCGTGATGTCCGGCTCGACTTCCGACCATTTTTCCGACAGTTCGGTGATGGTCAGAATGCAGTTGGGGCACCAGCCGGCGAAGAAGAACACCACCGTCTTGCCTTCGGCTGCAAGCGCCTTGAGATCGGCCCCCTCCGAATATTGCAGCAGCCGAGCGCGGCTTTCGGTCTGGCCGGCAGCCTGGCTCAGGGAAGGAAGAAGCACGGTCGCCGGCGCGGCTCCGGCAAGAACGGCGAGGGCGAAAAGCGCCCCGCGAAACGAGTGTCGATTCACGATCAGAACCTCAACGATCAGATGTTTGTCGCAACCTAATCGAGGCCCGCACCGGCAGGAAGGAATGGTATTCTACCGAACGCCGCCCCGGCAAACGCATATTCCGAACGCGGCCGACAGGGCGCAAAGCGGTGTTTTCAGTTGCACCGCCCGACGTGGGATAACCAGCCGTCTTTCATGATCGGGGCTGCATCCATGGTATCCATTACACGCGACTCGCGGCCACACGGCGTCAGGGTCGACACATCGCCGCTGCTGGTGGTGACGCTCGCGGTCGTCGCGGGCGCAGTCATTGTCGGCTCCGTCGTCAGTTTCACGCAGGCGCTGTTGTTCCTGACCGGCGGTCTGCTCGGACTGGCGCTCTATCAGGCGTCGTTCGGCTTCACCGGTGGATGGAAGCGGTTTGCAACCGAGGGGCGGGGCCGCTCGATGCGCGCCCAGTTCATCATGATCGGCATCACCGCCATCGTCTTCATCCCGCTGATGGGCGGCATGTTTCCGCTGGATCGTACCTTTGCCGGCGCCTGGGCACCGGTTGGCGTCTCGGTGGTGTTCGGGTCCCTGCTGTTCGGCCTCGGCATGCAGCTTGGCGGCGGCTGCGGGTCGGGCACGTTGTTCACCGTCGGCGGCGGCAGCGCCCGCATGCTGGTGACGCTGGCCGGCTTCATCATCGGCGCCACCGTCGGCACCGCGCATCTGCCATTCTGGTTAGGCCAGCCGTCGCTGCCGGTGATCCGGCTCGGCGAGGTTTTTGGTCCCGTCTCCGGCACGCTGGTGACGCTGGCTGGTCTGGCCGCACTCGTCGGCGTGCTGGCGTTCCTCGAAAAGCGGCGGCACGGCAATGTCGAGCCGGTCTTCTCCGGCCTGCGTGATCTCACGCCGGCAACCTTTCTGCACGGTCCCTGGCCGCTGATCCTTGCGGCGCTGGTCCTCGCGCTCGGCAATGTCCTGACGCTGCTGCTCGCAGGCCATCCATGGTCGGTCACCTACGGCTTTGGCCTGTGGGGGGCGAAGATCTTTCAGGCGCTCGGCATCGGCGTGTCCGAATGGCAGTTCTGGCAGATCCCGGCTCAGGCACGGGCGCTGAACCAGAGCGTGTTGTTCGACGTGACGTCGGTGATGAATTTCGGCATCATTCTTGGCGCGGCGCTGGCCGCTACGCTGGCCGGAAAATTTGCGCCGAAGGTTGCGGTGCCGCTGCTGTCCTGGGTCGCCGCCATCATCGGCGGGCTGCTGATGGGCTATGGCGCGCGGTTGTCGTTCGGCTGCAATATCGGCGCGCTGTTCAGCGGCATCGCCTCTGGCAGCCTGCATGGCTGGGTCTGGCTGGTGATGGCCTATCTCGGCAGCCTCGCAGGCATTGCCGCACGCCCTCTGTTTGGTCTCGACGGGTTCAGGAAAGCATGAGCAACAAGAACACACTCCTTTTCGCCGCCTCGCTGCTCGTCGCCACCGGCGCTGTCGCCGTCGACTACGCCGTCAGCGATGCGCCTGCGCCGGCTGTGGCGTTGCAGGCAGACAGCAATCCGTGCGCTGCCGGCGTTCCCGCCGCGCCGCGCCTTCCCGGACAGCGCAATTACGACGACATCGCCGATGGCTACAGCGGCGGGCCGGGGGCCGTCGCACCGGCACCTGCGCCTGCGCCGGGAGCGGCGGATATGAATCCCTGCTCGGCCGGATTGCTCTGATGACGGACGACGTCAGAGCGCGCGCCGGGCAGGAAATCGCCTATTGCGAACGTGTGCTGGCGAAGTCGGGAACCAGCGTCCTGCGCCGCGTTCTGCCGGCCGATGGTCTGGTGACCTGGGCGCATTATCCGCAACCGGATGTGTTCGACCCTGACACCGGCGCGCAGTGGTATTATCACTGCCACGACGACAGCGCGGGATTGGGCGAGCATGGGCATTTCCACTGTTTCGTCCGGCCGGAAGGCCGGGACAGCGAACCCTGCCACCTGATCGCGCTGGGCGTCGACAGCACAAGCCGGCTGCTGCGGCTGTTCACCGTCAACCATTGGGTCGTCGGCGGCCAGTGGCGGGATGCGGCGGCAACCAACGCGCTGCTCGACCGATTCAACGTTGAACTGGCAACCCCGGACTATCTCGTCAACCGCTGGCTGACGGCAACGGTGACGCGGTACGAGGACGAGATCGTCCGGTTGAATCTGGAGCGAGACGAGCGGCTGGCAGCGACCGGACGCTCACTTGAGGACCTGCATCAGGACCGTTCTGTGGAGGTGCTGTCCGAGCGCCGGCTAGAAACGCGTTGAATTCCTGGTTTGAGCTGGTCTTTTGATGCCAAAATCGGGACTTTTCAGCGAAAAGTTGGTCAAATTCGTTCGAACTCGTCACTCTCGATGAGAAAACGGGCTGAGCAGCCGGGAACCGGCCGTGCGGAGACGGACAACGAACCGGACCCTTGGCGGGTCGCGGTTCGTGTCGGCAACAGATGGTCTGTCAGGTCGGCGTGTCGGTCCGGCCCGTCAGGCCGTGACCGACTTCGGCGTAGTTTCAGCTTCTGGGCGTCACCAGCTGGGCTGCTGCAGCGTTGAGTGCGGCGAGCTTTTGTTCGCCCGTTGCACCGCCTGCAAAAGCCTTGTCGAGTGACGAGATCATCGTGCTGAACAGCTGAAACTCTTCCGCCGCCGCGTCAGCGGGCAGCGGTTGATCGTCATAGGCGTCCACGAAGTGTTGGGCTGCATAAGAAATCAACAAGAGTGCAGCCGCATTGTCCGGTTCGTCGGCAATGCGAGCACGAGCGGCGCGAACCACCGCATCGTAGGCGCGCACACCGCCACCATGCTCGTTCAGATCCTTCATGAAAACGTCAAACATCGTGCATTCCTTACATGCTAGCGCGGCAACTCCGAAATACCGCCATTGTTGGCCGACCACTGCACCGGCGCGGAAAGGAAGCTTTCCACTTCGGCGATGGTTTCGTCTGAGAAACGCTTTTGTTCCTTGGCAACCTTGAGAATGTCCCACCAGGTCGCAAGGTAGTGCAGGCGAATGCCGGCAGCTTCCAGCTTCTGCGGCGTGTCCGGGAAGATGTCGTAGTAGAACACCGCGAACGTATCCGTGACCGTCGCGCCGGTCTTGGCAACGGCCTCGGCGAACTTGATCTTGCTGCCGCCATCCGTCGTCAGGTCTTCCACCAGAAGCACGCGTGCGCCTTCGGCCAGTGCGCCTTCGATCTGCGCGTCGCGACCGAAACCCTTGGGCTTCTTGCGCACATAGACCATCGGCAGGCCGAGACGATCGGACAGCCAGGCCGCGAACGGAATGCCCGCGGTCTCGCCACCAGCTACCGCGTCGAACTGTTCGAAGCCGACATTGCGGAAGATGACGGACGCGGCGAAATCCATGATCGCGGAACGGATGCGCGGATACGAAATCAGCTTCCGGCAGTCGATATAGACCGGGCTCGCGAGGCCGGAGGTGAACGTGTAAGGTTGATCGATACGGAAGTGCACGGCATTAATCTCGAGCAGCATCTTGGCTACTGTTTCCGAAATTACCGCGCGATCCGGGAATGTGTTGGAGAACATGGCTGCATCCTTCTGTTGACCGCGCTTCTCGCTATCAACTTAGCCGCTTTCTAGCCAGCCTCCGATTCGAGATTCCAGTGGATCGCGAACATTGGATCGAAGACTGTGACTTGACCATCGCCGGTATCGATCTTTTCCGGGAAAATGACGGGGGTGTCGTAGCGACGCAAAGTCACCGTCTTTTCGCTGACCGGGAGGCGGTAGAACGCCGGTCCATTGAGCGAAACGAACGCTTCGAGCTTGTCGAGGGCGTTTTCCTGCTCGAACACATGTGCCAGACAACCCAGCGTGTTGGGTGCCGAGAAAATTCCGGCGCACCCGCAGGCGCATTCCTTCAGCGGATCGACATGCGGGGCCGAATCCGTGCCGAGGAAGAAGCGCGGGTTGCCGGATGTCGCTGCCGCGCGCAGGGCGAGGCGATGCAGTTCACGCTTTGCCACCGGCAGGCAGTAATAATGCGGACGAATGCCGCCGACCAGAAGCGCGTTGCGGTTGATGATCAGGTGATGCGTGGTGATGGTTGCGCCGATGGTGTCGCCGCCGGCGCTGACATAGTCGACGCCTTCCTTGGTGGTGACGTGCTCCATGATGACGCGCAGGCTGGGCAGACGGCGGCGCAGCGGCTCGAGCACCTGGTCGATGAACACTGCTTCACGGTCGAAGATGTCGACCGCGGCGTCGGTGACTTCGCCATGGACGCACAGCGGCACGCCGGCTTCGGCCATCTTTTCGAGGACCGGCAGCACGTTTTCGAAATTGCGCACGCCGCTCTGGGAATTGGTGGTCGCGCCAGCCGGGTAGAGCTTGACGGCGGTGATGGCGCCGCTGTTGAAGCCGGCGACGACATCGTCGCCATCCGTGGCTTCGGTCAGATAAAGCGTCATCAGCGGCGTGAAGTCGTGGCCAGCGGGCAGGGCGGCCATGATCCGCGCGCGGTAGGCGTCGGCCTGCGCGGTGGTGACGACCGGCGGCACAAGGTTGGGCATGATGATCGCACGCGCATAGTGCGCCGAGGTGTGCGGAAGAACGGCGTTCAGAACCGCGCCGTCGCGAAGGTGGAGATGCCAGTCATCGGGACGGCGAATGGTCAGGGTCGTCATTCGTGCCTCTTCAGAAACTCGTGGACGATGTCCGTTGCAGCGATGAAATCGGACAATTCCATCGCTTCTTGCGGGTTGTGTGAACCATTGCTGTTGCGCACAAAGACCATTCCCGAGGGAACGCCGGCAGCAGCAAAGACGGCGGCGTCGTGACCGCCACCAGATGGCATCACGAAGGGCTCTTGCCCCACACGTTCCATAGCAGCCTTGAGGCCTTCCACAAGGTGCGGCGCGCACAGGGCAGGCTCGACGCGCATCTCTTCGTCGAGCTCGAAGCGAATCCGGCGCTCTTTCTCAACCTGTTGCATTTCCGCGTGCAGCAGACGGCGCATGTCGTTGAGGGTCTTGGCGCTCTGGCTGCGGACGTCGAGGCTGAAGCCGACTTCTTCCGGGATCTTCGACATCGCGTGTTGTGCGGGATCGGTCCCGACCATGCCGCTGGTCAGCACCAGATCGTCGCCCATGTTGAGAATGGTCGACCAGCTTTCATCGAGCCGCACCATCAGGTCGGCCATCGCCAGTACCGGATCGCGCCGGAAGGCGCGTGGCACGGCACCCGAATGCCCGGCTTCGCCGATGCAACGCACGCGCTGATGGCGGAAATTGCCGCGAATGCCGGAGACGACCGCCGCCGGAATGCCCTTGCCGACCAGCAGCGGGCCTTGCTCGATATGCAGTTCGATATAGGCTTCGACCTGCGACAGGTCCATCAGCGGCGTCGCCGCGCGCACCTGCTCCATCGGCAGGCCGATATCGGCCATATGGTCGTCCAGCGTGCGACCGTCGCTCTTGTGGGCGGCCTTGAGTTCGCTGGCAGCCAGCGTGCCGGTCAGCGCCTTCGAGCCGATATAGCACGGGCCGAACCAGGCGCTTTCCTCGCCGCGCATGGCAAGGACGTGAACCGGATGGGCAAAGCGCTCGCCGCTGCGATGGGCGCGCAGCAGGCAGAGCAGGCCGGCAACGACACCAGCCAGCCCGTCGAAATTGCCACCGAACGGGACGCTGTCGACATGCGAGCCGACCAGTACGTAACGGGTGGCATCCTTGTCGGCGGGCAGGCTGAATCGGGCGTTGAGGCCGGCATCGTACCAGACGGCAAGCCCGTGCTGGCGCGCGAACTCTTCCAAGAACCGCAGGGTTTCGGTTTCGATCGACGAGAACGCCGGTCGGCTGACGCCCTCGATATCCTGGGTGCGCGCGGCAATTTCGTCGAAGAGAAAACGTGCGATCTCGATGTCGGACGCATCGTCGACGGGCTTGCGCAGGGCCGTCATGGCGCAGCCTCCATGAAGACCACGCCGGATTCCTGTTCTTCGTCGATCACGCTGCCGATGACATCGCGGACCGACGCGTAGCCTTCCCGCGCGAGCAGGGCTTCAAGGTCGGTGATGATCGACGGCATGATCGCCGGGTTGATGAAGGTCGCGGTTCCGACCTGTACCGCAGTTGCGCCGGCAATCAGGAACTCGAGCACGTCTTCGGCATTCGAGATGCCGCCGCAGCCGATGACCGGGATCTTGGTCGCGCGGGCGCATTGATAGGCCATGCGCAGCGCGATCGGCTTCAGCGACGGGCCGGACAAGCCGCCCATCAGATTGCCGAGCTTCGGCTTGCGGGTGCGAATGTCGATCGCCATCGCCAGGATGGTGTTGGCCACCACCAACGCATCCGCGCCGGCTTCCTCGGCGGCGCGTGCGACTTCCGGCGTCTCGCCGGTATTGGGCGTCAATTTGGCCCATAGCGGCAGATGCGTTGCCTTGCGCAGCTTGCACATCACGTCATAGGTCGAGGAGGCGCGGATGGCGAAGGCCTTGCCGTCTTCCTCGATATTCGGGCACGAGATGTTGACCTCGATGGCGTCGACACCATCGACGCTGACTTCCGCGCACAGGGTCGCAAACTCGTCGGCGGTGTTGCCGGAGATGCTGACCACCAGCGGCGTCTTGTAGCGCTTGTAGAACGGGACGGTTTTTTCGATGAAATAGCCGACGCCCTTGCTCGGAATGCCGATCGAATTCAGCATCGAACCCGACACTTCGCAGACGCGCGGTGTCGGATTGCCATCACGCAAACCGCGCGTGATCGTCTTGGTGACGTGCGCGCCGATCAGTTCGAGATCGAACACATCCGCAAGCTCTTCCGAGAACGTGCCGGAGGCCGGCATGATCGGATTTTTCAGCTTCAACGAGCCGACGTCGACAGCAAGATCTACCACGGCATGGCCTCCTGCATGTCAAACACCGGGCCTTCGCGGCAGACGCGCAGGTTGACCTGGCGGCCTTCCTTGCGGAACGGACGCACGCAGCAGTGGCACATGCCGAGGCCACAGGCCATTTGCTGCTCCAGCGCGATTTCGCCGGGGATGTCGTGGCGTTCGCCGATCTTCTGCAGCAGGCGCAACATCCGGTTGGAGCCGCAGGTGTAGAACGCGTCGACGCCGTCTTCGGCGATCAGGTCCTCGATGAGGCTTTCCAGATGCTCGATGGTCGACGTGCCGTCGGTGTCGGTGACGGTGATGACCCGCGCCCCCAACGCCTCGAAATAATCGATCGACATCAGCACGTCGGCGCTTCTGGCGCTGCAGATTGCAGTCAGCTGGCGGCCGAGCCGCTTCGCTTCGAGCGCCAGCGGGGCGAGGGTTGCGAGGCCGACGCCACGGGCGACGAGAACCAGATGGTTCCAGTCGTCCTCGATGGCAAAGCCCCGGCCAAGCGGCCCAAGCACGTTCAGCGTATCGTCCGCCTCAAGATGCGCGAGGGCACGGGTGCCTTCGCCGGTGACCTTGTAGAGGAAGTGAAGTTCGCCCTTCTCCGGGTAGAAGCCGTAGATGCTCATCGGCCGCCGCAGATAGGGGTTTTCACCGCCGAGCTGCGGGCACAGCAGATGAAAGAACTGGCCGGCCCGGCACTGTTCCAGCATGTCACGCGGCGCCGACAGGATCATCAGCCGGTACTCGCCGTTGACCGGCTCGTTCGAGATGACGGGCAGGTCGCGCTCGAAGGCCACCGGGTTGGCGGCTCCTCGCGCGGTCTCCACTCTCACAGACGCGTTCATATCACCCTCAACCCATGACCAGGTTCGGCAGGAACGTCGAAACGGGCGGGATGTAGGTGATCACCAGCAGCGTCGCGATGTTGGCGACGATGAAGGGGCCAATGCCCGAAATGATCAGCATCACCGGCTTCGACAGCGTCGAGGACGCCACGAATAAATCGAGACCAAAGGGCGGTGTAATCATGCCGATGGTGATGTTCAGCGTGACGATCACACCGAAATGAACCGGATCGATGCCGAGCGCCATGGCTACCGGATAGAGCGGCGGCACCAGGATCAGCAGCGCCGAGTTCGGGTCCACGAACATGCCGAAGATCAGGAAGATGACGTTGATGACGATCAGGAACACGATCGGGCCGGCGTCGATGTGATTGATGAACGCCAGGATTGATGCGGGAACCTGCGCCAGCGTGACGAAGTAGGACAGCAAGCCGCCCAGCGCCAGCAGGATGAAGATGATCGCGGTCGACAGCGCGGCACGCTCGGTGATCGCAAACAGCTTCTTGAACGTCAGGGTACGGAACACCACGCTTTCGACGAAGATCGCATAGACCACGCTGGCTGCAGCGGCTTCCGTTGGCGTGAAATAGCCGGTGTAGATGCCGCCGAGAATGATGACCGGCATGCCGATCGCCCATTTCGCGCGCGAAATCGACTGCAGGCGCTCGCTCCAGCTGGCCTTTTCGCCACGTGCGACGCCATCTTTGCGCGCTTCCCACCAGACGAGGACCGCGAAGGAGAAGGCGAGCACAAAGCCAGGCACGATGCCGGCAAGGAACAGCTTGGCGACGGACGTGCCCGTCATCCAGCCATAAATGATGAACGTGATCGACGGCGGCAGCAGCAGCGAGGTTTCAGCGCTCGATGCAATCAGGCCGAGGCTGAATTTTTCCTTGAATCCGGCCTTCTGCATTTCCGGGAATACCATCCGGCCCATCGCCGCAACGGTTGCCGGGGCAGAGCCCGACACCGAGCCGAATGCCAGCGAGCCGCCGATGGCGGTGTAGCCGGCACCGCCACGGAAATGGCGCAGGAAGGAGTCGGCCATCGCGGTGAGGCGGCGTGCGATCTGCCCGTCGCCCATCAGTTCGGCGGCGAGAATGAAGAACGGGATGGCCAGCAACGTCGAATGGTTGATGCCACCGACGATCTTCTGCACGATCACGGGGTCGGGAAGCGCGCCGTAGAAGAACTCCTTGACCATCAGCGCCGGAATGCCAAGCACCAGCAGCATCTCGAAACCGAGCACGAGCATCACCACCGCAGTGGCTGCAACGACAATAAGAAGCATCAGTGTTCTCCCCCGTCCTGACCGGAATAGCGATCGATGACGCCAAGCAGGCTCAGGGCGTAGCGCAGGCCCAGGAGCAAGAACCCGATGGTCGGGGCGAGATAGATCCAGAAAATCGGCACATTCAGCGTCGGGCTGATCTGGCCGGTGGAATAGACGAAGGCAGTCATGCCGTAACCGAGCCACGCCAGGTACAGGCAGAACACGATCGCGATGGCGTCGATGAACTTGCGGATCGGCAGGTTGAGGCGGGTGGCGATCCGATCGCGCCAGCTGTAGACGCCGACCTGACGGCCTTGTTCGAGCGCGAGGCCGAGGCCAAGGAAGACCAGGAACAGGCTCATGAGACGAACGGTCTCTTCAACCCAGGCGAAGTTGGTGGCAAAGGTGCCGCCGACCTGGCGTGAAAGCACGTTGATGAAGTAGAGCGCGACCATGGCCAGAAAGATCGTCACCACGGTGACTCTTTCCACGATCCGCAAAGCAGAGAGTGCTTTCAAGCGGGGGTCCTCCGAAAAAGGCCTGCGCGATTTGCTCAGGTTGGCTGGAAACAAAAAAGGCGACGCCCACGTAATGCGGACGCCGCCCGTTCACACCATGATTACTTGGTAACGGAAGCGTACTCGTCTTCGTAGATGCCGATCAGGCGCTGGCCTTCATCGCCGGTGCGGCTCAGGAAAGCGGCGCGCGTTGCCGGGTACATCTTTTCACGGAACTCTTGCTTTTCCGCATCTGCCATCTCGCGGACTTCGATGCCCGAAGCCTTGATCTCGTCGAATGCCGCCTGCACCGAAGCAGCCTTGTGGGCGATCAGTTCAGGGATGACTTCTTCGAAGGCGTCGGCGATGACGGTCTGGTATTCAGCCGGCAGGCTGTTCCAGAAGGTCGGGTTGAACAGGACGACGTCTTCCATCGCGCCGTGGTCCGAGACGACGAGGTGCTTCTGCACTTCGTAGTACTTCATGCGCTGGATGGTATCCATCGGGTTTTCCTGCGCGTCGATGACGCCGGTCTGCAGCGCGGTGTAGAGCTCGCCGAAGGGCAGCGCGATGGCCGATGCGCCCAGTGCCGAGAACTGCTCGATCAGGATGTTGGAATCCATCACGCGGAACTTCTGGCCGGCGAAATCGCTGATATTCGACAGCGAACGATTGGAAGTGAAGTGCTTCTTGCCATTCGGCCACAGCGTCACGCAATGCACGCCGCGGGTCGAGAAGGTGTCGCAAAGCGCCTTGCCGAACGCGCCGCTGCGAATTTTCTGCGCCTGCGTGTCGTCGTTGGGCAGCAGGAACGGGATGTCGAGAACCGAGACAACCGGGTTGAAGCCGCCGAGGAACGCGGCAGGCGCAACGGTTGCCTCAAGCGTGCCAAGCTGCACGCCTTCGGTCATCTCGCGCTGCTGGCCGAGCTGGCCCTGCGGGAAAATCTGAAATTCTACGGCACCGTTGGTGCGCTCGGCGACCAGAGCTGCAACCTTTTCCAGATGCACATGGCGCGACTGCTGCGCGGCTTCCAGATGGCCGATCTTCGCAACAAAATCCGCAGCCCATGCGGAGGATGCAGCCGCCACACTGACGACGCTTGCCATTGCAATTGACTTAAGCCCGCGAACAACACTGTTCATGTCCCACCTCCACTTGGTGCTTGTTGAATACCTAAAGGAAAATTCGTATCGGACATTCTCTGGACTTGTCAATCTGAGTTCTCAAAAATGAGACGAATAAGCGTGCTGTCTCTAAATTGATCCATGTGCTAAAAATATCGACGTTGATTGACAGCTACTGCGTTCCGCGTTGATAACGCACCTAAGATTGCATCTACGAGGCTACACTTGAGCAACCAGGCTGCAGACGGAATACGTTTCAGCGACATCGGTGCCCGCCTGCGCGCTCATCGGCTGGGGAAGGGATTATCGGCAGATAGTCTCGCAGCAAAGTTGGGGATTTCACGTGCGGCGCTTTATCGCGTCGAAAAAGGCGAAATCCGCAAGATCGAAACGCTGACCAGTATCGCCGATGAACTGGGGGTATCGTTGCCCAGTCTGATGGGCGTTGGTGTTGAATACATCAACACGGCCACCACCTTTTTCGAACGGATGCGGCAGCTGGAAGAAGACTGCCAGCAAGTCGTCGGCCTGTTCAGCCCGGTGTCCTATCTGCTGACCTCCGACAGTTACGACCAGATCCTGACGACGGTCCTGAAGGAATCGGTTCCGGACGGAATCGACGCGGAAGGCATCAAGGCCATTGCAGCGCTGCTGGAAATCCTGCGTGCGCGCAAATCGGCGTTCCGCCTGCGTCGCCCGTTGATCGTCAGCCTGATCTCGTCGGTGGACCTCGAGCGGTTCCTGCTGCATGGCCTCATCGGTCGGCACGATTTGCCCGCAGCGGTCGCAGCCGAGCGCCGTCTGGCGGCGCGCCGGGAAGCGGAACACATTCTTGGCCTGCTGGAAGATCAGCCGATTGGCATCCAGATCGGCATCGTCCGGGAGCCTGTTCCGGCCACCAGTTTCCAGATCTTCCGCCAGGCCGATCGCTCGGTGCTGGCGATCAGCCCGTTCCGCCTCGGCGAGCAGCCCAACGTCAGCCTGGGGGTGGCGTTGATTACCTCGGCGCCCGAAGCGATGGAGCTGCATGAGCAAATCGCCACACGTCTGTGGACCAGCGCCCTCAAAGGGGCTGACGCCGCTGAGTATTTGCGCGGCATGATTGCAAAATATGCGATTTCGGACGAGGCAGTTCCCGCGAGCGTCTAAGATGTCGGCGGCGATTTGCTCGCAACCGGCAGCGCGCTCGTTGCCGCAGGACACATGATGATACCCCGTCTGCAAGTGGAGAAACCGCCGATGACACACAAGATCATTCTCGATTGCGACCCCGGTGTCGACGATGCCGTTGCGCTGATGCTGGCGCTCGCATCGCCGGAGGCGGTGGACGTCGTTGGCGTCACCACCGTTGCGGGCAACGTCTCCATCGACGACGTGACGCGGAATGCACGCGGTCTTCTGGCCTTCGCCGGGCAAACCGACATTCCGGTCTATCAGGGATGCTCGCGCCCGTTGATGCGGGCGTCAGGCCCGCGTGCGTCCGTTCATGGCGAGGGCGGGCTTGGCAACGTGTTTCTTGACCCCGATGCCGTCCCGCTCGCCGACGGCCATGCGGTCGACTTCATCATCGATACGGTGATGGCCAACCCCGGCGCCATCACGTTGTGCCCGATCGGCCCGATGACCAACATTGCGCTGGCCATGGTGAAAGAGCCGCGACTGGCCGCCAACGTGCGCGAAATCGTCTTCATGGGCGGAGCGGCGTTCGGGCCGGGCAACAGCACGCCCGCGGCCGAGTTCAATTTCTATGTCGACCCCCACGCCGCGCAGATCATGCTGTCCAGCGGCGCAAAGTTGACGATGTTCGGCCTCGATGTGACGCGCAAGGTCACGGCGAGCCAGGACTGGTTCACGGAGCTGGAGGCGCTTCCCGGCGAGATTCCCGGCAAGATGGCGCGCATGATGCGGTTCTACGCCAAGGGCGACCCCTGCATGCACGACCCGTGCGTGATCGCCTGGCTGGTGGCGCCGTCCCTGTTTTCAGGTGTCGACGCTTATGTCGAAGTCGATTGTGCCGCCGGGATCAATTTCGG
>JBEBXE010000057.1:0-13628 GCA_040391705.1 Aerobium aerolatum | reverse complement strand
AGCGACAGTAGGACCCCGGCGACGATGCCAAGTTCGACGCCCCGGCCAAGCGTGACGAGGATGGTGGCCGCCATGGCGGCGAAGTCGGATTTCGAATAGGCGAAGACCCGACGAACTGTTTTGAAATCCACCAGCGACAGCACCGCGACGATGATCGTGGCGGCGAGCGTCGCCTGCGGCAGGCTGGCCAGCAACGGGGTGAGGAACAGGGCCGCGAGCGCAATGCCGACCGCTGTGAACACGCCGGCAGCGGGCGTCTGAGCCCCAGCATAAAAATTGACCACCGAGCGGGCAAAGCCGCCGGTAACCGGATAGCCGGATGACAGGCATGCGGCGATATTCGCCGCACCCAGACCGATCAGTTCCTGATCCGGATCGATGCGCTGTCGCCGCTTGGCCGCCAGCGTCTGGCCGACCGAAACGGATTCGACGAAGCCTACTACCGAAATGAGGAAGGCGGGCACGAGCAGCGCAGAAATGAGGTCGAGCGAAAGGGTGGGCGCGCCGCAACCCACGAAAACGGAACCTCCGCAATCAGCGCACGGTCAATCATCGCAACAGCAAGCGCAGGCTTGGTGGCGAAGGCTACAGCATAGCTCCAGCGTCGTTTCGATCGATGCACCCGTCATCCAAAGTCTCCTTGCCATGGAAACCTATTGATTCAGACATAAATCAAATATGCAACTGTAAATGCTAGCGTTCGCAACGGTCGATCGCAGCGTGTCGGGTCGGCTCATATGGCGCGAATCTGCCAGGCAATTTGTCACAACGATCCGCTTTCCGTTCGGGAGGCCGTCCGCGAGCATTTGAGTGACGCTGCCGAAATTGCAGAGCGCAGCCTGCGAGAGGGTGTCTAATCGGCCGTGGGGACAGTCAGGCTTCAGCCCCAGCCCAGGATCCGCATGGCGACAAATACCAACGCCGCGGCCAGTGCTGCGAGGCTGGGAACGATAACAGCCGCGCCTGATGCCAGAGCCAAAGCAGCAATCCAATTAAATGGCCTGTCCGAAGAGATTTTCATGAATGCCTCCGCTGTGATTCATCCATTGTGGGAACGCGGTCTGGTGTCTGGTCATTGCCGAGCCACTCGTCCGGTAGGGGGATATCTTCGCCGTCCTGCAAGAGCACGCGCTCGGCAGCGCCATCCAGATCTTCGTACTGTCGGGCGCGCATCGACCACAGGAATGCACCCAGGCCCACCAAGCCCATACCGAGCGCGACTGGAACCAGCCAGGCGAGATGACTCATGCTGCCTCCGCCACGTGAAAATGTGCCCGGCGGAAAGTGCGCATTGAACCCGCATGCGGCAGCCGTAGTGCGTTTGCCACCACGACTATTGAGGATGCGGACATGGCGATAGCTGCCATCAAAGGCGTCACGTAGCCGGCTACGGCCACAGGCACGACGAGAACATTGTAAGCGATTGCGAGCGCAAGGTTCTGTTTCACAAGCCGCGCTGCCTGGCGCGCCACAGAGATTGCTTGCGGCACCGCACCGAGGCTCGCACGCAGGAAGACCAGATCGGCAGCCGTGCGCCCGACATCTGCCGCAGATGACGGCGCGATAGAAACATAGGCTGCTGCCAACGCAGGCGCGTCGTTCAACCCGTCACCGACCATCAGAGTGTGGCGGCCGGTAGCGGCCAGCTCTGCTAGCCGGCGCACCTTGCCATCCGGTAAAATGCCATGCCGCCTCTCGGAGATTTCGAGCGTGTCGGCGATGCGGATCACCTCGGCACTCCGATCTCCTGACAGGATTTCGACTGGCAGACCGAGCCTGGCTATATCTTGAACGGCTTCTCGCGCGCCGAGGCGCAAGTCATCCGAGACCAAGAATGATCCCGCAGGTTCGCCATTGCACGAAAGCCAAACGGATGCGTCGCCCTCACCATGCGACTGAGCGCACGCCCAACCCATGCGTCCCAGCCTGTAAACACCACCGCCGACGCGACCTTCGACGCCTTGACCTAGCTCCTCGCGGAAATCTTCGACGACTGTCGACGCCGACGGCGTGAGGGCCGCCACGGCTCGTGCCGTAGGATGGCGCGACAGAGCTGCGAGGGCAGTGGCGTTATCGAGGTCTGCAGAAGATATGTCATGGCCGGTCACCCGCGCTGCGCCTGCGGTGAGAGTTCCCGTCTTGTCGAACACCACCACGTCGACTTCCGCGAGCCGCTCCAGCGCGCTGCCATCCTTGAGCGTGATCCCGGCGTCAAACAGCCGCCGCGCGGCCATCACGTGAACCATCGGAACAGCAAGGCCAAGCGCGCAGGGACAGGTGATGATCAGCACTGAGATGGCGATAGTGATAGCCAGGTGCCAATCGCCAGAGGCGGTCAGCCACGCTATACCCGTTGCGAGCGCGAGCAAGTGGATGACTGGAGAGTAGAGCGAAGCGGCGCGATCGGCAATGCGGCGATACTGACCCCGGCCGTGCTCTGCCGCTTCCATCAGCCGGATCATGTCGGCGAGGAACGAATCCTGCGCCCGTTTTGAAACCCGCAACGATACCGCGCCATCAAGATTGAGCGTTCCCGACATGACGCTCGTACCGATAGATGCAGTCTGTGGCGCGGATTCCCCCGTCACCACAGAGAGGTCGAGGCTGCCGCCGCCGGAGATGATGACGCCATCGACAGGAATCCTGTCGCCAGGTGCAACCAGCACCACGTGGCCGGTTTCGATGTCGCTTAGCCGGCGATATTCGCGACTACCATCCATCCCCATTACCGTCGCCCCCCGCGGCATCATCCGGGCAAGCCCTGTTACCGCGTTGCGGGCCTTGTTGCGCATCGCATGGTCGAGCGTCCGACCCGCGAGCAGAAAGAATAGCAGCGAGGTAACAGCATCGAAATAGGCATGGGCACTGCCCGCAAAGGTGTCATAGAGACTCAAGGCCAGCGCCATGAGAATACCGATCGAGATCGGCAGGTCCATGTTGGTGCCACCCTTGCGCACGGCTCTCCAAGCCGAATCGAAAAAGATGCGTCCTGAATAGGCGACTGTGGGAAACGCCAGCGCCGCCGATATCAGATGGAAGGCGTGCCGCGTATCACTATCGGCACCAGACCACACCGACACCGAAAGCATCATGATGTTCATCGCCGAGAATCCCGCGACGGCCGTCGCGCGGAGCAGCCGCGCAGCCTGCGGATCAGTTTCTTCAGCAGTGTCATCCGCCAGAAAGGCCTCATAACCCGCGTCCTTCAGCGTCTCCACGATGGGCGGCACCTCAGACCCAGCGCCCCATTTGATCGATACCCGACGCGTGGTCAGGTTCAGACGCGCGCCGACCACCCCCTGAAGACGCATCAGGCTGCCTTCAATTGCAGCGATACAGGTACCGCAGTGCGCCTGTGGTACAGACAGCTCTGTCTGCAGGAGCCCGTCACCCAGGTCGCGGCTCGCCAGCACTATTTCCTCGGCCGATGGCTTGCCACTGAGACCAAGCATCAAGCCTGCCTCGACCCCTGGCGCACAGCAGCTCATCGCGCGACCTCGGGCCCCGCCACCATCTTGTAGGAATGCCATGTCGCATGGCCAAGCAGCGGGAAGATGACGATCATGCCAAGCAGGCCGGTGGCGACACAGATCGCAAACAGGACAATCACCATCGCCCCCCAGGCAATCAACGGAAGTAGATTGTTCCACACCAGTTTCATGCTGGTGCCCATTGCGGTCAGGGCATCGACGCGTCGATCCAGCAGCATTGGTACAGCGAACACGCTGATCGCGAAGGCGAAGGAGGCGAAGAGGCCCCCGACCGCGGTCCCCACGACCAGCATTGCCCAGCCATAGGGCGTAAGGAGGAGGATCGCGACGACGTTATCGAGACCCGGGAAGGCGGTAACGCCGAAGAACAGCGCCCAGATTAGCACCGCCGCTCTGTTCCACAGCAGCATGAGCAAGCTCAGCAACAATCCGGTGAAAAAGACCTGCGCGCCCGCGCTCGGCCGGACACGCAGCATTGCCCCCAAGCTGATCCGACGGCTTTCTTCGATGGCCCGACTCTTTTCGTAAAGCCCAAGGGCAAGGAAGGGCGCCACGATCAGAAAACCGGATAGTGACGGGAAGAGAATATAGTCGCGCCCGAATCGGACAAGCGTCCACACAAATGCGACCGAGAGCACAAACACGCCCACGCCATAGGCGATGCTTGAACCCGGACGGGTCCAGAAGTCGCGCCAGCCGGCGGCGAGCCAGCGCAACCCCACGAGCAGCGGAAGGTTGCGCTGCAGCCGAGGATCATAGGTTTCCCCGATGCCGGATGTCTCGCTGAGGAGCCAATAGGACCTGTCGCTGTCACTCATGTCCAATTCTCCTTCAGCAAGCCGATTTTGCGGCGCGGTAGGCAGTGCCTTCGCCCGCGCCCTTCAGATGCGCCACGCAGTCTGGTTGCGATTGAAATGCGACGTAGATCAAATGTGCGTTGGCACCTGCGAAGATCAGAAGCAGGCCCGGCACTATGAGCCACGGGAGCCATCCGCCGTGAGGTCTCGGACGCGTGCGCGCGTTCATGGCCGCTGTGTCCCCAAATCGTGCACATAGACTGAAAGTGTGCGGATTTCGGCTGTCGTCAGCCGCTCGTCCCATGTCGGCATGTGACCCTGTCGGCCCCCGTGCACCGAGGAGATGATAGTGTCGAGGTTGCCGCCATATACCCAGTACGAGTCGGTCAGATTGGGCGCGCCGACTTCTCGGTTGCCCTCGCCGTTTTCGCCGTGGCAGGCCGCGCATGTCGTCGCGAACACCTCCTTGCCAGCCTCGATCCGTTCGATGTTCTGCTCGGTGGAATAATCGGCATTTGTCAGCGAGTAGACGTACGACGCTACATTGTGGATCTGGTCACGTTCGAGCACTGCGTCCCTGCCGAACGCGGGCATCTGACCGATCCTGCTTTCCGGGTGCGCGGTGTTGATGCCAACGCGCATGGTCTCCTCAATCAGTTCCGGTTCGCCTCCCCACAGCCAGTCGTCGTCAGTCAGGTCCGGATAGTTGGCTCCGCCCCTGCCGTCTCGACCGTGGCAGGCCGCGCAGTTGTCGCCGAAGAGCTGGCGTCCGGTGTCGCGAACCGTCTGCATCAGGACTTCGTCAGCAAGGACTGCGTCATAAGGTTCAGTCGCCAGTCGGGTGGTCCACGAGGCGCGCTCCTTTTGACCCTCGATCACGCGCGCTTCGACCGTGGTACGTTGATCGAACTCGAGCAGGCCTTTGGTGTAGGTCGTTCCCAGCGGCCATGCTGGCGCGAAGAACCACCACGCGATTGCCCAGACATGCGTGACAATCAGGAAAATAAGGACACCGCGCGGAACCGGCGTGTCGAGTTCCTTGATTCCATTCCATTCATGGCCTGTCGTTTCTCGACCCGTGACGGGATCGCGCTCTACTTCTGCCATGGCTTATCGTCCTGATCGAGGATGCTGCGCTTGGCATGGTCAAACCGCGTTCGGTTTTTGGGCCAGAATGCGTAGACGCAGACGCAGAGGAAGAAGCCCATCATGTAGAAAAGGCCCCAGCTCTTGGAGATGGCGACAAGCGTCTCATAGCTGAAGTCCATGTTGGCTCCTCAATCCGCCGGGTTTGGCGGGAGTTCGGATGCTGCGGTGTTTTGGTAGGCGGCGTCGGTCAGGCGTCCCAGAATTTGCAGGTAGGCCACCAGAGCGTCCATCTCCGTGACGTGCGTCGTCACGCCATCGAAGGCGCTTACCTGCGTCGCCTCGCCATACCGCGCTGCTACCCCGGCAGCAAAGTCAGTGTCCGGCATTGCCTGTCCGTAAGCATCGCGAGCGGCATTCTCAATCATCTCGGCGGTGTAGGGGACCCCAAGCGCACGCTGGGCAGCAAGATGCGCTGAAAGATCATCCATTCGCAATCGGGCGCGGTTGAGGAAGGCATAGGCGGGCATGTTGGACTCGGGAACCACGTCACGTGGATTGGTCAGATGCGCCACGTGCCAGAAGTCCGAGTACTTTCCGCCGACACGTGCGAGGTCGGGTCCGGTTCGTTTCGACCCCCATAGCATCGGGCGGTCGTACTGGGACTCCACTGCCAACGAATAGGGTCCATAGCGTTCAACTTCGTCGCGCAGCGTTCGGATCATCTGGCTGTGGCAGGCGTAGCAACCCTCGCGCACGTAGATGTTGCGGCCGGCAAGTTCCAGCGGCGTATACACTCGCATGTCCGGCGCCTCTTCGACTGTCTCGTCGATGGTAAAGAGTGGCGCGATTTCAACGATGCCACCAACGCTGGCTGCCGCGATGATACCGAGCGTCAGCAAGATGGACGACCGCTCTAGCTTTCGATGGAACGTGTCACCCATGCATCATTCTCCTGGCATTACAGCGGGAACGACCGGGACGTCCACCACCCGCACGATGCCTGGGACGGTGCGAACCGTCATCCAGATATTGTAGCAGGCAAGAACTGCCCCGATCAGGAATAGCAGGCCACCGAAGGCTCGGGCGATGTAGTATGGGTACATCGCGACCAGGGAATCCAGGAACGAATAAGCGAGGGCACCTTCTTCGGTGTAGGTACGCCACATCAACCCCTGGATGATGCCCGAGTTCCACATCGCAAAAACGTAGATCACTGTGCCTGCGATCGCGAGCCAGAAGTGCCATTCGATCAGTGCGGCCGAATACATCTGCTCCTTTTTCCAGAGCGAGGGCACCAGCGTGTAGAGCGAGCCGAATGTGATCAGTGCCACCCAGCCGAGTGCACCCGCGTGGACGTGCCCGACGGTCCAATCGGTGTAATGGCTGAGCGAGTTGACGGGTCGGATCGCCATGAAGGAGCCTTCGAATGTCGACAGGCCGTAAAAGACGGCGGCGGCCATCATGAAGCGTAACGTCGCATCATCGCGCACGCGATGCCATGCGCCGTTGAGCGTCAGGAGGGCGTTACCTGCAGAAGCCCAGGAAGGCACCAGCAGCATCACCGAGAACGTCATGCCGAGCGTCTGAACCCAGTGCGGGAGCGCGGTGTAATGCAGATGGTGCGAACCCGCCCACATGTAGAAGAACGTGATGCCCCAAAAACTCAGGATGGACAGGCGGTAGGAGAAAATCGGCCGCTGTGCTCGGATGGGGAGGTAGTAATAGAGCATGCCGAGGAAGCCAGCCGTCAGGAAGAACGCGACGGCATTGTGTCCGTACCACCATTGCACCATCGCATCCTGCACACCGGACCAGATCGTGTAGCTCTTGGCGCTTCCCCATGACACCGGGATCGCGAGGTTGTTGACGATGTGCAGGATCGCCACGACGAGGATAAACGCCATGAAGTACCAGTTCGCAACGTAGATGTGCGGTTCCTTGCGCCGCGCGATCGTCGCAATGTAAAGGACGAAATAGGTGACCCAAACGATCACCAGCCACAGGTCGGCATACCACTCCGCCTCGGCATACTCCTTCGACTGCGTGATGCCGAGCAGATAGCCGGTGACGGCCAGAACGCAGAACAGGTTATAGCCGAGGAGCACAAACCAGGGGCTTACCTGTCCAGCGAGTCGCGCTCGTGACGTGCGCTGCACAACATGAAAGGACGTGGCGATCAGCGCGTTGCCGCCAAAGCCGAAGATGACACCGGTTGTGTGTGTCGGACGCAGGCGCCCGAAGGTCGACCAGGCAGCGTCGAAGGCCAGGTCGGGCCATGCCAGCTGGGCCGCCACCCACACCCCCATGAACATGCCGAATACGGCCCAGGCCATCGAAAACACAATTCCGACTTTGATGGGATCGTCATAATAAGAGGCACTGCGGTCTTCGCCCGGCTCTGGAGCGTAGAAAGACGACATGATGTACCAGCTTATGCTGCCCGCGAAGAGGATCACGATGACGCCTTGAATGCCCAGCGTGTCTGTTCTCCCCACCGCCGCCATCAAAATTCCAGCAAGGGTCACCGCGACCGCTATCGCAAAAGCGTTTTGCCGTTCGGAGGATGTCAGGTTCGCGAGCATTCGTTCCTCTTGTGCAGTTGCTGAGCAAACCATTTGCAGGTCGGTTCAGCCGTATGTTGCCAGCAAAATAGCGGCGGTTGGTGCGAGGCTAAAGTCGTTATCAGCCCGCCGTGCAGCAATAGATCAGCGAAACCTCATGAGCGATCCGGGGTGGTTCGAACTCATAAAGTGTGGACCAGACCTTCCGCTACGGCAAGGTGTATTTCTCTGTTAATGCGCAAGATATTAGACCGCAGTCTGTGCCAGCGCAAAGAGCGGCTCGGCGAAAAGTCTACTGTCGTGCGAATGGAGGTGCCGCCTTGAACCCGTCAAGAAACCCGATTTGCAGGCGTCGCTGGACGAGATCATGCGCCGGTGGCCAGCCACGATCCGAGTGTTCCTTCGCCACGGAATGCTCTGTGTCGGCTGCCCGATCGTCATCTTCCACACCGTAGCGGATGCCTGCGATGCCCATGACGTTGATCGCAACCGCTTTGAAGACGAGCTTTCCGTGGCGGTGGCGATGATGAAAATGCCGCGGCGTAGCCCTGTGCTGAGGACGAGGGGTAGCTAGTCGTGCGGCTTCCTGCGCCGGTTCTCCGCTGCAAGCACGAGTGGATGTGGATCGGGTATCGTCACTTTCTGGCGACCGCCGCGCACAATGCCTCCCTCCTTCCACGCACTGGGGACCTGCACACCGTGTGAAGGGTCGTACCCGTCTTTTCGGCGATGTCCTGCCGGGAGACAGAAAAATCAATCTCGATACCGTCGACAGTCTTTCGTCCTGACTTGCCGAGATACGAAGCAGTGCGTGTGCGACACGTTGTTCGTCCTGCTGGCTGGACAACTCCATCACCTGCTCCTGCGTTTCGCGCAGCCGCGCACCGATAGTGCCATAAGTGCTCACCGAAAAAACGGTATGCGCGATTGCAGTTCTTCCCAAACGCTGTGGGGTCAGATCAGGACAACACAGTCGACGGCTGTCCCCGCAGTCGCTGGATAGTTCTCGATCCCCATCGCCATCGCGATACCGAAGAGTTCGCCTTCGTTGATGTATCTGGCGATGACCTGGTATCCTTCAAGCGAAGACCGCACCACCCGGATATGCCCCGACAGAAGCAGGAAGAATGATGTCGCCGTCTCGCCCTGCGAGAATATTGCGGTGTTCTTTGCAAAGCGCGCAGAGCGCGCACGCGACAGGATCAGGTCCAGATCTTGCCTTCCATTCCCGCGAAGGACGCCAGCCCAGCAATAGGCTTTGTCGAGGGTCATCCGTCGCCTCCATTCTGACCCCGACAGCGTCTGCGATCAGCGGCTCGATGCGACGCAATCTGCCCCACTAGATAGCGCCGCATCAAGAGGGGACGGAATTTCATAAGCGGGAAAAGTGGCAACGATGCCCTCTTGGAGTCGTAATTCACGTCACGTCACGCGTGGTCCCCACAGAACGGGCGCGTATCGCACGGCGAACACGAGGAAGGCAGCACTCCAGGACGCGCCCCCGCAGGCGAGCAGGTGCGGATACGATTCGCCGGCCAGCGGAGCAGCCACCCGAAACGCAGCCCCTGCCTTGACAAAGGCGTAAGCTGCGATCGCCCACCAGTCGAAGTGCCCTTCCGGTGTGGCCGAAACTTGCCGGGTCATGACCGCAAGTGTCATGGTGCCAATGGCCCCGGCGGTGAACGCATGGATTGCGGCGCACGGTCAGATGGCTGCGCCAACGCCCCAGTCGGAATGCGAGAAGTACGCCCGCAAGACAACGACCCTGGAAAGGCAACCCAGGTCGCCATTGCCACTGCCGTAGCTGCAAACGCCGCCTTGTCGGTCAGATCGAAACACGCCGGGAAGGCTTGTGCCGCCATGCTTTGCGAGCCAGTTCCGAGTAAAGCTCGGCACGATACGTCCACCAATCAGAATTATCAGAACGGCAGTCACGGCAGCGCGCCCCGGCCCCCAACGCCTTCCCGTACGATGTCGAGGTTCCCGGCATGGTCGAGGGCGCTGGCCGCGCTGAACAGGCTCAGGAGGACGGCAACGGGAGCGTCCTTCCAATTGCGTCCTGCCAGCACCTCACGCCAGACGGCCACAGCCAGTACCGCCGGACAGGCGAGATCAACCGCCATTGCCGCGACAGGATCGGCAGCAATCGCGCAAGCAATACGGCCTGCCAGCCACAAATATACCAGTCCGACAAGGGGCCAGCCGCTCAACGGAAGGCGGCCCGTCCAGTCCGGGATCGTCGTAAGATTGAACCCAACCAATACCGCAAAGACATAGCCGAAAAACATCTCGTGGACGTGCCATGCCACAGGCGTGAACGGCCCGGATACAGCGTTTTCCTGAGAAATTGAGCCATGGCCAGGGGATGGCGACACCCGCATGCAGCGCTGCGAGCAAGAGAAACGGTCGAAAACCGTATTGAAGGTTTGGCGGTGCCAGGACGAGACGCGCCCGTCCGGGAGCCATCCCCGGTTTTGCGTCGAGCGTGTGGAACGGACCGGTCGGGAGATGAGTTGGTAGAGATCATGACGTGGCTTCTTCGACCGCTGGTGTGCTTGGACATGTGCAGCGGATTGGTTCAGGGAACATGGCGATGCCTTCTGTACCCGGAGCTTAGTCCGGGATAGCCTGATTGTGTTTGCGCTGACGTAAACTCATAAAGGAAGTGGCTAGAGGCAGCATCGGTAGGGGCGATGTGCACGCTCTTTGAAGAGACAATCCGGAAATCGTAAATCCATCAACGGAGGATGCAAGGAATATGGAGACTTTGATGAAGACCCGTTTCAAGACCGCGCTAATTGCGGCCGCTCTCGCGACTTTACCGATCTTCGCGGCGCAGGCCGCCGATCATCAGGTTATGATGCTCAATAAGGACTCGGAAGGGCGCGCGATGCAGTTCGAGCCGGCGTTCCTCGAGGTCGCCGTCGGCGACACCGTGACATTCATAGCAACCGACAAAACGCACAATTCAGAGTCGATCGCGAAGGCGATTCCGGCCGGCGCGACGGGCTGGAAAGGCAAGATCAACCAGGAGGTCGCAGTCACCTTCGACGTAGAGGGCTTCTACGCCTACAAATGCCTGCCCCACGTTGGTATGGGAATGGTCGGCCTAATCCAGGTCGGCCAGGCCGGAGTTCCTGACCCAGCAATTGCTGCGACCGTGCCCGGCAAGGGCAAGACCCGAATGGCAGAACTCATCGCGCAAGCACAGGGGCAGTGACATGACACAAATAAAAGACAAGGGCGTAATCGCCGAGAAAGAGGATGTGGCTATCAGCCGTCGCAGCATGCTCGTTGGCACGGTGGGAGCTACCGTTGGCGGGTTGCTGGCAACAGACGCAATACTTGCCGAGGCGCATGCAACGCACGCCACGCCACCCGCAAAGACCGACGTTGGCCATGGCAGCCATGACAACCATTCGGGCAGTCTCAGCAACCGCATCTACTCGGTAAACCCCGCACATCCCGGCGGGGCTGACATCGCCGAAAATCCGACCAATATCCCGCCGGCGATTACGAGGCGCGAGCCAGCTACCGTCCGGGTCGACCTTGAGACAAAGGAGATCGAAGCCAATCTCGACGGCAAAGCAAGGTTCCGCTTCTGGACTTTCAATGGTACCGTTCCCGGGCCCTTCATTCGCGTACGGGTCGGCGACACAGTGGAGGTGCATCTCAAAAACCCGGACGACAGCTGGATGATGCACAATGTGGATTTCCATGCCGCTACGGGCCCCGGAGGCGGCGCTGCAGCGACGACCGCTGCTCCCGGTGAAGAGCGCTCTTTCACCTTCAAAGCGCTCAATCCAGGCATTTACGTCTACCACTGCGCTGTTCCACCAGTAGCGCTCCATATCGCGAACGGCATGTACGGCCTCATCCTGGTTGAGCCTGAGGAAGGGCTGTCGCCTGTGGATCGTGAGTTCTATGTGATGCAAGGGGAAATTTACACCGAGGAGCCTTTCGGCAGCAGCGGTCTTCTGACGGAGAGCTACGAGAAGCTGCTCAACGAACGGCCGGAGTACTTCGTCTTCAACGGCCATGTCGGTGCGTTGACCGACCACTATCCGCTAAGAGCGAAAGTCGGCGAAACGGTCCGCATCTATATGGGGGTGGGCGGTCCCAACTACAGCTCCGCTTTCCACGTGATCGGCGAGATATTCGATCGCGCCTATCAAATGGGCTCGGTCACCAGCGAGCCGATCACCAACGTTCAGAGCATTCTGGTGCCGCCAGGGTCGGCCAACATCGTCGAGTTCAAATGCGAGGTACCAGGACGTTTCGTGCTTGTCGACCACGCGTTGTCGCGCGCCGAGCGCGGCCTCGCCGGCTACCTGATCGTCGAGGGGCCTGAGAACCCGGAGGTTTTCAACGCGCCACCGAACGAGCACGACAGTGGACATTGATGAAGGGCAGGTTCTGCCTACGATAATCCCGCTGTGAAGAATGGACCAACCCTCCACTATTTCTAACTAGTGGAGGGAACGTCGCGTCTGCGTCTGCGCGGTGCTTTTCTGCAATAAAGGGCGATACGGTTACCCAGTGTAAGACTGGCTCGATCCTCATCGCCAACGACAAACGCGCCGGTGCCAGCGCGCTACACCACGTTCCACGAGTGCATTAAACAACAGCAAGATCAAATAGTCTTGTTCAGCCGTGTTCGATCCCAGTTGACGGTCCTGCAGTCCGCAAAGGGACTAGGAACACGGAACTCAATACCTATCCGTGTGCTTTTCAGGATGACAGGGCATTGTGAATAGATGCTTAATGCGACACACATGCGTAAGGTTTTTCTAGATCGTAGCATTGCCTCATGAGACCAATGGAGCTCGGGCGGTTGCGCATGGCATCATCTAAGTCAGGTCGCGTCACCGGTTTGTAACGGTCTGTGCCCATATCAGCTGCGCGGAACTCTCCACCAATCATTATTCGGCTGTACGTGGGTTCGGAACGCCACGTCGCACGGAGCTGACGGATGGCCACACCGGAATGAATGACGAAGACCGTTTGTCCATTCCATAAACTATATTCTGGTTTGTCACTTGTAGCCGGCCACATCGTCTCGAAGCTAAAGTCGACGGGGTGTGCCACACAACCTCGTCTGATCTGCGGTTCGAGCCGCATCCTCGGTTGGGCAAGTCCATCCAGACGCGGCGCTCAGCGCGAATCGGCGCGTGCGCATTCCGACGCCATCAGCGCTTATTCTATATGCGAAGCCTAGCCGACACAGAAAGCGCGACAGTACTGCCGGGGCGGTCTTTAAACCCTGCTCTTGATCCAGCCGTGTAGCCAATTCTGGCATGGCGATGTCCGGCTTTGCTTCCCCCCGACGAGGAAGACTACATAAGCACCCGGCTTGCTGCCGCTCACCGGTGCGCCCTATCGGAAGACGCTCCCGAGCCCATCCGCCTCACGCGCTGCATCAGTTCACGGCGAAGCTCTCGCCCACGCCAAATGCCGAGCACGCCGCGAATGACCCGCCTCGACAAACCCAATCAAATAATCGCGAAGATCCAACGACCCCATGACTACCCTCCAAAAACGATGAATCACAAATTTAAGAAAACGGGTAGGCATACTCTCAACTCCTCCGTGCCGGCGTCTCGGCGCATTGCCCCAAATCCCGCTCCTCCATCTCTGAGATTATGAGGAATCTTGTCCGCATCAAGCAGAGATTCACGAAAACCTAGCCA